>CAIWHI010000661.1 GCA_903912435.1 uncultured Bacteroidota bacterium
AGGAATATACCACCGTGGTACACGATGTATTTACCTCCCCACGTTACCTGCTGATGTTTGCCCAAAAGTCAGCAACAGGAACTCTTAGGCAACTTACAGAAATACAGGTGAGGGACAAAATACAATCGGAAGGGCAGGACAAGCAACCATCTTTGAAGGTGCGCCAGTTTTTCGGTGATGAGTGGCGCGAATTCAGCATGTCTAAACAAAATACAGATTTACTCACGGCTACAAGTTGCAATTATGTGTATCTGCTTACCTTCCTGCTCTCCTCCATATGGATATTGCTCTGTGCATCACGGGTGGTAAGCAAAGAGGTAGTATTCATATATGGATGTATCCTCGTTTTCTTTGTGTTGAATGCATTTGTAACGGCAACATTCTCCACCATTAGTTACAGGTACCAATACCGGATTTTCTGGATTTTGCCCGCTACCAACCTTATTTTGATGATAAAATACTATTGGAGGGCTGTAAATGAACCTTTTTTAGAAAAAAACAACCTCGAAAAATAAGAAATTCTTAATTTTATTTTTCCAAATAGAATTTCTTCCTTACCTTCGCGAAAATATTTTAGGTATAACATGTTTGCAATAGTTAATATAGCAGGTCAGCAATTCAAGGTAAAGCAGAATGATGAATTGTTTGTGCACCGCCTGAAGGGAAATACCGGTGATAAAGTAGAATTTTCTGAAATCCTCATGGTAAGTAATGAGGGACTTGTAACAGTAGGTACTGGCGCTAAGAAAGTGCAGGCTGAAATTATAGACCATCTGAAAGGAGATAAGGTAATTATCTTTAAGAAAAACCGCAGGAAAGGTTACCAGAAGAAAAATGGTCACCGCCAGTGTCTTACAAAGATAAAAATCAACGAAATCGCTTAATTTTAACCAACAATAGTAATTATAAATAATGGCACATAAGAAAGGGGAAGGCAGTGTTAGGAACGGCCGTGACTCCCATAGTAAAAGACTAGGTGTGAAAATCTTCGGAGGCCAACCAGCTATCACAGGCAATATCATTTTACGTCAGCGTGGTACTAAGTATCACCCAGGTGATAATGTAGGTCTTGGTAAAGATTTTACAATATTTGCACTTACTGATGGACTTGTTGAATTCCGCAAGACCCGTACGAAAAACATCGTATCAGTAAAGGCTACTTCCGAAATGGCTACAGCTTAATTGCTGGCCCTTAGGCTTTAGTAATTCCAACCTGGCATATTATACATATAAGAAAGAGACAGCATCACTGTCTCTTTCTTTATCTTTATGTGTGTAAATGAGCAATTTATGGCATGGTTAAATCAAGTCTTATTTTCCATTAGGAAATAATCCCGTTCTTTATAGCATAAAGTACCAGGCCTGCTGTATTGCGTACGCCTATTTTCTCAATAAGGGTTTTCCTTATTCCTTCTATAGTACGGGGGCTAAGGAATATTTCAGCAGCAATTTCGGTATTGGTCATTTCCTGGCATACCAGTTTCAGCACCTCCAGTTCACGCTCATTGAGGTTTACTGTATTCTTCAATTTGGCATTTCCATTTTGATCCTTAGTAATGGATTTCAGCATTGTTTTGCTCACCAGGTGGTTGAAATAATAATCATTGTTGTATACGGTATGTATGGCCTTTTTAATTTCATCGGGCTCGGCATTTTTGAGCAGGTAGCCATTAGCGCCATGCTCCAGCAGGTGGATGATAAAATGCTCATCGTCAAACGAGGTAAGCATCAGTATCTTAATGTGCGGGTATTTTTCATGCAGGCAAATGGTAGTTTCTATCCCATCCATTTCAGGCATTTTAATATCCAACAAAATCACATCTGCCTTTTTCTTTTCAAGCAGCTTCAATAGTACCTTGCCATTTTCGGCTTCACCTACCAATAACAATTTGGGATCATCTGAAATAGCATATTTCAGGCCTTCTCTGAAAATTTTGTGATCGTCGGCAATAATGTAATTGATGATAGACATGGGACTTTTGTTTTTAGGATGTAAAGGGTATAGAAACAATAGTATTAAACCATTGTTCATCTACCTGCGAATAGCTTATTTCTGCATTTATTGATTTCAATCTGTTTAGTATGTTTTTCAGACCGATTGACCCTTTTTTGAAAATTTGCTCCTCATACACTTCTTGCGACATACCCTTACCATTATGGCTCAATTTGATACTTATACCTGATTCTCCATTTGATGTATGCATGATAATCCGGCTGGCTGAGGAATGCTTCAGGATATTGGTAATCAATTCTTGACAAATACGGTAGGCCGCTAATGAGGCATAATCGCTTAGCCTTTCCAATTTCCCTTCCGCAATAAATTCGAATGAAACAGCTCCGGACCGGTTGATGGTTTCTACGTGGCTTTGTAGCAATCCC
>CAIWHI010000662.1 GCA_903912435.1 uncultured Bacteroidota bacterium
ATGCATTTGCAACGACCTGAAAAATGAATTAGGACTTGCACAGGCCACCATTTCCCAGCACCTTAAGGAATTGAAGAACCTGGGCATTATTCAGGGAAGCATAGAGGGTACCAGCATTTGCTATTGCATAGACCCCAAAGTATGGGAGGATTATAAAATATTATTCCAGACATTTTTTGCCGGCTACCAAAACCCCGATAAAAAATGCTGCGAACCAGGACAATGTTAGATAGAGTAGTTTTTGCCATTGTTGGTGTTTTCACCAACAATCTGCGCGAATAGCAAATGTGCCCGATAATTATAAACCGATGCTAAAAAGCCAAATCAACTATGAAAAGCACAATAATCTTGAACCGGTAATTCCCCCCTTTGTGCGTTGGCTTTGTGCGGTAGAGAAGGGGGCTAGGGGGATGTGATAATTAATTTGATACAAACTTATTTTTTATAAACAGTTAAAACAAAGGAAAATGGAAACAACAGATGTAGAATTAAAAGAACTGGTAAGACAGAAATATAGTGAGATAGCCCTGCAGGACAAAGAAACAAATATGAGTTCCTGCTGTGGTTCGGGATGTTGCAGCACCGAGGTTTACAACATCATGAGCGATGACTATACCCAACTGGAAGGTTATAATGCCGATGCCGACCTGGGCCTAGGTTGCGGCCTACCCACCGAATTTGCCCAAATCAAAAAGGGCGATACGGTGATAGACCTGGGTAGTGGTGCAGGCAACGATTGCTTCATAGCCCGTGCTATAGCCGGTGAATCAGGCAAGATTATAGGCGTGGATTTCACCGAAGCCATGATTAATAAGGCCCGTGCAAATGCTGATAAGCTAGGTTTCAACAACGTAGAGTTCAGGCAAGGGGATATTGAAAAAATGCCCATCACGGCTAATGTTGCAGATGTGGTGGTAAGTAATTGCGTACTTAACCTTGTACCCAACAAGCACAATGTGTTTAAAGAAATTTTCAGGGTATTGAAACCAGGCGGCCATTTTAGTATATCAGATGTGGTATTGTTGGGTGATTTGCCTGCAGAATTAAGGCACGAGGCCGAAATGTATGCAGGGTGTATATCAGGTGCCATACAAAAAGAAGACTACCTGAACCTCATAAAAGTAAGTGGATTTAAAGACATCACCATACAAAAGGAAAAGGCAATAGTGGTACCTAAAGACATACTGGAAAAATACCTGAATGCAGAACAATTGGCTGCATTTACCAATAGCCAAACAGGCATCTATAGTATTACAGTTTATGCCACCAGGCCAGATGTTTGTTGTGCACCAGGTTGTTGCTAAATAATACTATCTTGCCAAAAAAACACATATAACTATGCGGAAATTCATAGCCGAATTCCTGGGCACCTATGCATTGATATTTGCGGGTACAGGGTCCATCATTATCAACCAGCAATACAATGGGGTCATCACCCATCTGGGCATTGCCATCACCTTTGGCCTTATAGTTATGAGTATGATATATGCCTTTGGCGATATATCCGGAGCACATCTCAATCCGGCTGTGAGTATCGCATTTACGGTAGCGGGTAGGTTTCCTGCAAAGATGTTGCCCGTTTATATATTAATACAGTTGGCAGGAGCATTGGCGGCAAGTTTCACCCTAAAGCTACTCTTCCCCGAAAACCAACTATTGGGGGCCACCATGCCATCAGGCTCAGACATGCAGTCGTTTGTAATGGAGTTTATCCTTACTTTCTTCCTCATGCTGGTC
>CAIWHI010000663.1 GCA_903912435.1 uncultured Bacteroidota bacterium
ACTCCACAAAAACCGATAAGAAAAATCCTGATATTGCTTTCTCTTATGGTATTGAGAGTGTTGATGTGCAGAAGACATTTGTAACTTTCAATACCGTGAAGAAAATGATGCCTGCCGCGAAATATATTACGGGTAAAATTACTTCAAACCTAACTATGTCGGGCAAACTAGGTGCTGATATGATGCCGGTAATGAATTCATTGACTGGTAAGGGTGAATTATTGACGATAGGTTGTGTATTGAGCAATTTTCCCGTTACTGACCAGATTGCTGAAAAGGTTCACCTTTCTCAGTTTAAAACCATTAACATTAAGGATACCAAAATATTCTTCTCATTCGAAAATGGTAGGGTAACCGTTCAGCCTTACAAGTTGAAGATTGGCGATATTGATGCTGAAATAGCTGGTAGCCATGGTTTTGATAATACCATTAACTATGGTGTAAACATTGTTGCTCCAAGAACAATGATGGGTGCAGCCGGTAGTTCTATGGTTGATAATCTGGTAAGTCAGGCTGCCGGTAAGGGTATCCCTGTAAAAGTTGGTGATAAAGTTTCATTGGCTTTGAAAATCACCGGAACAACAACCAGCCCTAAGATTGAAACCAACCTGAAGAATGTGGTAGGTGATGCAGTTTCGAATGTAAAAGAAGAAATTAAGAAAGAAGTTACCCGTAGGGTAGACAGTGTAAAAACTGTGGTAATAGATACCGTAAAAGCAATTAAGAATCAGGTAGTAAATACTGCTAAGGACGAACTGAAGAAGCAATTGTTAGGTGGTGGTGATACTTCTAAGAAGGGTAGCAACCCAGCCAATAATGCTGCTGATAAGGTGAAGAGCGGCCTGAATGATTTGTTTAAAAAGAAAAAATAAATCTCAAATCCAATATTGATTAGTCAATGAAAAGTTTTCCTTGTTCCACAGATATGGCAGCCCAGATAGTACCATGGTTTATTGGGGTGGTATGCCTTGGAACATTAATATTGGGAGTTTTTGAATGTCTACAACCCAATTTTAATCCGGTTGTATTAATTACATTTATTACACCTATAATATTGGCTATTGTTGTCTATTTTATGTATAAGCAAATGCCTGTGGCAATAAATGTAGATAAGTATGCACTAACTATTGAACGTAAAAAATCAGACCCTTTACAGTTCAATTACTCAGATATTAAATCAATTACCCATGTTCCTGATGGGGATATGAAAATGGTGATTCGCACTTTTGGCAACGGAGGTGTATTTGGGTATACAGGTAGTTTTTATAATAAGAAATATGGCAGTATGAAATGGTATTGTACCCGCCGTCAGAATTATATCTTATTAGAGACTACTAATAAAGGTAAAATTGTCTTTACCCCAGATTCAGCGGAAGAGGTTATGGCAGAATTGAAAAAAGTTGCACCTTCTTTGGTGATATAGTTTTGTGTTGTATGTATTAACGATTGCTTTTCAGGTGCCCTGACCTTTAGGCCGGGGATTATTATTATATAATATGTATCTTTAGCCGAAATCTTCGCGATGATAATTTTCGGGTTGTAGGTACTATCTCCACATAATAGAATTTGAATTTTAACAATCCTATTACTTGCTATTTTTCGGAATTTTTATCAAAATTGCGCCCTGAAAATTTTTGATAATTTTATTCTGTCGGTATGTTGAATACTGGTACTATACAATCGGGCAAAAACTACTTTTCTATACAAAACCTAAGTTTTGGCCTGCAGGCCATTTTAATAATTATTATATCTATTGTACTTTATGCCAATACCTGGCAGAATGAATTTGCACTTGATGATGAAGTGGTAATTATCAAGAACCAATATGTCCATAGTGGATTAGCTGGCATCCCCGATATCCTCACCCATGATGCATTTGATAGTTATTTCAAACAATTCCAAACCACCAACCATTTAGCCGGTGGTAGGTATCGTCCCCTATCTATTATCACATTTGCAATTGAGCAGCAGTTTTTTGGTGTACTAAACCCCGGCCAAACCGACAGCCTCTACAATTTTGGTGTGCTTACTACCACACCTGAACATTATGAAAAGGAGTTTGTACAACAAATGCATATAAGACATCTGGTAAATGTAGCTCTTTATGCGCTTGCTTGTTTGGTACTATTGTACTTACTCAATTACGTAATATTCAGAGGCAATCCGCTGGCGGCTTTTTTTGCAGCATTGTTATTTGCCATTCACCCTTTACATACTGAAGTGGTAGCCAATGTAAAAAGCCGGGATGAAATCCTTTCTTTGATATTCATTTGCTCAACCTTGATTTTTGTGGTTAAGCATCAAGAACTTAAAAAGTGGTGGTACTTACTTCTCTCTATTTTAAGTTTTTTCCTGGCTTTCCTATCTAAAGAATACGCAATTACCCTGGTAGTTTTAATCCCATTGGCACTATACATTTACCAGAAGGAGACAATTCGTAAATGCCTAATTTATACCATTCCTTTTATTCTGGTCACAGGGCTTTATATATTTATCCGCTTCCAGATTATAGGTAACACCAGTACTACAATGCCAATCAAGGATATTCAGGTAAATCCGTATGCCTATGCAAGTCCAGAACAGAAATTAGCTACAGAAATAGCAACCCCATTGAATTATTTGAGGTTATTGATTTTCCCTCACCCTTTGTCTGCCGATTATTCTTATAACCAGATTCCCTACAAGGAGTTCAGCCATCCATTAGTTTGGCTTTCTATAATAATCCATTTAGCCATAATAGCAGGGATTATATATTTTACTTACCGGCGGCACTCCCTTGCATTCGCCCTTGCCTTTTACTTTTTCAATCTGGTTCTAATATCAAACCTGGTTATTGAAATCGGGGCAACTATGGGTGAACGGCTAATATTTCATGCATCCATTGGCTTTGTAATTGCAGTGGTCTGGTTATTCAATTGGGTGTATGAACGTATCAGGCAAGAGAAACTCAAACAGTTTTTCGTAACATCTATTATGCTTCTGTTAGTGCTAATAAGTGGCTACAAGGTCATTGCTCGTAATAAAGATTGGAAAAATAACGAAACCCTTTACTTTAAAGATATTGAAGTGTCGCCCAATAGCTTTTTGGTGAACAATAATGTGGGTTCTCTTTTAATTAACAGGTCTGATTTTGAGAATGACAAAAACAAGAGAAGGGAGGATTTGCAAAGGGGAATTGGTATGCTCAACAAAGTATTGGAATTGCAAAACGATTACTTGCTTGGGTATTTTAATAGGGCCATTGGTTATTACAAACTTGGGTATCCCGATAGTGCCATTT
The DNA here is from genome assembly GCA_903912435.1 of uncultured Bacteroidota bacterium. Lineage (GTDB taxonomy): Bacteria > Bacteroidota > Bacteroidia > Chitinophagales > Chitinophagaceae > Nemorincola. The sequence continues at coordinate 3,281 of CAIWHI010000663.1, forward strand.
ATAACCTTGAAATTATTAGGGGTGGCTATCCTCAATATCCCCAGTTGCCCCAGATGTATTATAATGTAGCCGGGTTATATGTTTACGGGAAATATTATAGCAGAGCTGCTGATGTAATGAAAATCCTGCTACAGATGAACCCCAACGACTTGCAGGCCCAGCAGGCTTTGCATAGTTTTGATAGTATGGCTAAAGTTGGTCAGGGGAATTGATTATAATCTCATATGATATAATTAAAATATCCAGATTGAAATATTGCATGACCAAAATTCCACTTTAAAATACGATTTTTGCAGCCTAATGGCATCAGGAGTAAATATCAATATACTGGCAATAGAATCATCATGCGATGAAACAAGTGCTGCAGTAATTCAGAATGGTAAGGTATTGAGCAACCATATTGCCACCCAAAAGGTGCATGAACGTTTTGGTGGGGTAGTGCCCGAATTAGCATCACGTGCCCATATGCAAAATATTGTACCTGTTGTTGAGGCTGCCATTAATGATTCAGGTCTTGGTAAGAACGATTTCAATGCGGTCGCTTTTACTCAATCTCCCGGTTTGTTAGGTTCTCTATTGGTAGGTGCCTGCTTTGCCAAAAGTTTTGCACAGGCATCTAGTATCCCATTAATAGCCGTACACCATATGCAGGCCCATGTTTTGGCCCATTTTATTGAGTCAGCCCCTGAATTTCCTTTTCTATGCCTCACGGTATCTGGAGGCCATACACAAATTGTTCTGTGTCGTGATTACCTTGATATGGAAGTGCTGGGTGAAACAATAGATGATGCCGCAGGGGAGGCATTTGATAAGGTAGCCAAAATGCTGGGGCTTCCTTATCCTGGTGGCCCTCTGGTGGATAAACTGGCAGCCCTGGGCGACCCATTGAAATTCAAATTTCCATTGTCGGAAATGAAGGATTATCAGTTTAGTTTCAGTGGATTGAAAACATCGGTAATGTACTTCCTCCAGGCCCAGAAAAAGATAGACCCGGATTTTGTTGCTAATAACCTTAATAATATATGTGCATCTGTTCAGTATACCATTATTAAGATGCTGATGACCAAATTGCAAAAAGCAGCCAAAGAGCTTAAAATAAAACATATTGGCATAGCAGGTGGGGTATCGGCTAATAGTGGCCTGAGAAAAGCCCTACAGGAGGCTGGTGCTAAAAATGGCTGGACTGTATATATTCCTAAGTTTGAA
>CAIWHI010000664.1 GCA_903912435.1 uncultured Bacteroidota bacterium
GTTGCTGGAGTTGGGGTGGGGTTGCCGCCTGGTTCATAATCCAACAATGTAATGACTGTTTTTGTTGCCGCAATGGCCAATAAAAATGTTGCTATGCAACGAGGCAGTGTGTACTATACCGGCAATGCGGTCTCCTTCCCAAGTGGCAAGTATCAGGTAGATAATCAGACTGTGTTTTTATACACCGAGCGCAATGGCTACCGTATGCCTGCCTACAACAGGCTCGATCTGGGTGCTACCAAGCAACTAAAACAGCACAATAAATTCTCATCAGAGCTATCTTTTAGTATTTATAATGCCTATGGCAGAATGAATCCATACTTCATACAGTTTAAGGAAGACCCAAATAATGCAAATAAAACACAGATAGTACAAACCAGCCTTTTCCGTTGGGTGCCATCTATTTCTTACAATTTCAAATTCTAATTCACAATGCAATCGATTCATAAATTCAATATTATAACAACACTGGTATTCATTATCGTATTTAGCTCATGCCAGAAGGTGATTACTTTAAATCTTAATTCCACCATGTCGCGCTATGTCATTACGGGGAATATAACCAACCAGGCGGCCCCATATACCGTATCAATTACTAAAACAGTTGATGTGAACCAGGATAATATTTTTCCTGGCGTTACAGGTGCCAAAGTGGTGATTACTGATGCCACAGCAGGTATAGTCGATACACTAAAAGATATGGGTGCAGGAGTGTACCAAACCAACCTAATAAATGGGGTAAGTGGCCATACATACCAGTTATATATCAATGCGGCTAGTAACATATTTGTAGCCTCATCTACCATGCCCGATGCTGTGACTCTGGATAGCCTATATACACAAATGTCGCCATTTGGTAGGAGCCTACAGGTAGTACCAGTGTATACCGACCCTACAAAAAAGGGTAATTACTACCACTTTACCGAATATGTAAACGGGGTAGCCGGCTCAGACCTAAATGCCCGTAGCGACCAGTTAATTAATGGGCAGAAAATGACTTCACCCATCAGGACTAGTAAAATAGAATCTGGAGATAATGTTCTGGTAAGTATGGAGTGTATTGATTCATTTGTTTACAATTATTACTTCACCCTCAGCCAAACCGAAAACCAAAATTCCGCCACCCCCGCCAATCCGGTAAGCAATATATCAAATGGTGCCCTGGGCTATTTTAGTGCACATACGGTAAGTACAAAGGATGTGATAGTCCCGTAGGGGAGTGTTAGAATCAGGATTTAGGGATTTTAGGATAAGGAGGATTTGTTTTTCTTGAACTGTTACTAGTCCAGGCGTTTTTATACTTCTGGACTGGCACTAATACAAGCTTTATCCTTGGTCTGGTTTCTAGCAAGCGTCTTTGCGAAATAAACAACATGCATGATGTTATTGTTTGTAATTAATTTAAAAACAGACTTTTATATAACAGTGTAAGAATGAACGCTTCTAATTCTTGTAATTTCCCTCCAAAAACAATAAATAACCACTATTTTAGTAGCCCCGCCCTTTAGGGCGGGGACTAGCTATAATAATAGATAGGGCTTTAGCCCAAATTGGGATGCATAGTTTCCATCATTGGGAAGGTTGGGCTAAAGCCTATTTCATGGGTTATTTCCACCCCGGCTTAAAAGCCGGGGCTACTGAATTGGAGGAATGATTGTGCGAGATATTTCATTATTATTTCGCACTAGTCCAAGCTTTATGCTTGGTCTAGTTTCTAGCAAGCGTCTCGCTTGCGAAATATTATACATAACATATTTGTTTTCAAGTGCTCCAAGTGAGACATTTGTACGATTATTATAAACATTAGTCAGGAAGGGTGATTCTATAGTTTCCAATACGAATGAATATAAATCAAAAGTGATTTATTGAGTTTAATTGTTACCTAATTTTATGAATGGCGAAGCAGGATTTTTTGTATTAAGTGCAAAATGATCAATAATATAACCATCAAATTTAACGTAAGTCAATATTAGTTTATAAATAAGTGTTATTTGTTTTTGCATCAAATGAACCATTTCCTCTCCTGAAATATCCTTAATGTCTCCATGGAGAAAAACATTTCTTAGTTCAATTGTTTGCACCTCATCCTCACTGATAGGGAATAATTGTCCAAATAAAAGTGTGTATTTTTTTATGTTCCCAGTAGAGGTGTAATCTTTAGGTAATTCAGCCTTAAATAAATTA
>CAIWHI010000665.1 GCA_903912435.1 uncultured Bacteroidota bacterium
CCAAAATCACCAAGCCAATAATATATACAATCAGAAAAGGGCGGATACGGCACCCTCTCCTCTGGAGTAACAAATTTGTAGCACAAAAGTTCTTTGAAAATGACATGGCCAAAATCACCAAGCCAATAATATATACAATCAGAAAAGGGCGGATACGGCACCCTCTCCTCTGGAGAGGGCTGGGGTGAGGCCTCTGATTGGCTATCAAATTTTTTTAACAAAGACCCTCAAAACCCATACTTATCAATGGCAGAGGGCCGGGGTGAGGCCTCTGATTGGGAATGCATTTTTTTATCAAATACTCTAAAATCCATCTTAAAATTCGGAATATAAACCCACAAAAAAAGCCCAGGTAAATATTATTTACCAGGGCTCAAATATTATTTATTAAAAATTATATTTTCCAGTCGTCTACACTTTCACCTTCTGATATTTCAGCAATTACACTTTCTTGCTCGCCATTGGTTGATGGAGCATTAATAATTGGCTCCTCTGAATCCTGGTCATGATTAAATGCATCAAAATCGAAATCAGGCATCAGGTCGGTTTTTACATAATTGATGGTATCTGTAAGACCCGCAAGAAATTTATTGAAGTCTTCTTTGTACAAGAACATTTTATGGCGGTCGTAACCGTTGTCATCAAAACGTTTCTTACTTTCTGTAATGGTTATGAAATAATCATTTCCCCTTGTAGAGCGTACATCAAAAAAGTAAGTCCTTCTTTTGCCTGCTTTTATACGCTTGCTGTACAAACTTTCATTACGGTTATCACCCTTGTTATCTCCGCGATTGTCACCACGGTTTTCTCCAAAATTTTTGTTCTCGTACGCCACAATGCTGAATTTAGAATTTATTACGTCACAAATTTAATTAAAGAAGGCAAGTATCCAAATTTAATTCAATCAGGCAGAACGGTTTACAAGATTTTTTTTCTACTTTTTCTTACTTATTTTTCATTTTCGCAGTAATTTACTTGTCACCCATTGCGGGGGATTTTAATCATCTCCAACACTAAAATGCCTGAACCTGTGCAGATTATTAAATTAAGACTTAATTTCACGCATCAAAATGAAGCCAGCATTGTCCATCATTAATTTCAGGTTAAGTATTCCTTGTGCCCTCATTATACTAGTGGGCACACTACTGCCATGGAATTTAATGGCCCAGCGCTACCCTTTTCATAACCTTAGTGTAGATGATGGCCTTATGCAAAGTCAGGCCACTGGCATGGCCCAGGATAGGGAGGGCAACCTTTGGATAAGCACCCTTGGTGGCCTATCGCGCTACGATGGGCGCAACTTCACCAATTTCGGTGTACAAAATGGCCTGCCTACTAATGCAGTTTGGGCAATAGCAGTTGATTCTCAGGGCAATATATGGTCGGGCAGCCAGGCTGGTCTGGCACGCTTCAATGGTAAAAAATTTACCAACTTCTCCCGCCCCTTTAGTACAATCCGTGCCATATCTAATTCGCAACAAATACAAATAGTTGCCGATACCATCTGGTGGCGAATAGGTGGCGAAATCTATTTTTTGAACAAAAACAAACTTACCCGCTTCCCTACTCCTAATGATTCTGCCCTAATCAATTGTATGTTGGTGGAGAAAACTGGCATCTGGATAGCCAAAGACAGCGCAGTCTACCATTACAACTACAAAAAATGGGACACTTTAAAGCTATTGATGAAGCCCGAGGAAAAGAAACTGGTAATTTATCGGATATTCAGGGATAATGGAGGTATTATTTGGTTTACCACCAATATCGGTTTAGGACGCATAGACAGTAATAGCATTGTTGCATATATGCCGCTCTCAGTTGCACCTAATGCGCCTACAACCCCACCTATAATGACCGCTATAGCCCAGGACAAAGGCGGCGCCTTGTGGATTGGCACCAATAATGGGATGCTAAAACTGGCAGACGGAAAATTTGAATACTACAACAAACACAATGGACTATGTGACAATACTTTTCTGGATGTAATGGCCGATGCTGAGGGAAATATATGGATGGCCAGCGATGGCCAGGGTATTTACCGTTTTTCAGGCACACAATTCACTGGGCTAGACGAAACTATGGGCCTGCCAAGTGCCCAGGTAATGGCAATTGCTTCCAACAAAAAAGACTCCCTCTTTATAGGCACCTACGATGCCGGCCTTTACCTTTATAAAGATGGTAAGGTAAAAGCTATTGAATTCCCATCAAAGCCTATCCCGCCCATTACATCACTATGCTATTCCAGCCGGAATAAACTATGGATAGGCACCCGTGGCAGAGGCCTTTGGTCGTACCAAAACGAAATTTGGCGACAATATGCCGAACCCGAGCGCAACTTCCCTTCCAACTTTGTGAATAGCCTCTATGAAGATACCGCCCATAACCTATGGGTAGGGTTTGCCAATGGCGCTATGGTGTTTGATAAGGATGTATTCAAAACCGTAGTCTCCAAAAACTCTGCCACGCGCTCATTCCTCACCATAGGCCGCGACAGCACCCTTATCAGCAACGAAGGAGGCCTACTACTATATAGCAATGGCCAGCTAAGCGATTTCAAAACCAATACCAACGCCGACAGCGCCCAAGTGCAGTGTTTCCTCATCAAAGACCGCATCTTATGGCTGGGTAGTAGCGACCGAGGCATCTTCAGGTACAATATGGATAACCACAAGGCCAAACTGATTAATAAGAAAGATGGCCTCCGCTCTGAGTTCATCTACAATATTGTGGGCGATGACGAGGGTAATATATGGGTAGGTACCGGTTTTGGCATACATAAAATAAAAATCAACAATAAGGACGAGGCTGAAGTCACATTCTTTGGCAAAGCACAGGGCATTACCGGTATGGAAAGTAATGTTAACTCAGTACTTAAAATGCCCGATGAGGGTATATGGTTTGGGACTACCAATGGTGCCCTGCACTACCAGCCACACACGGCAGTAGTTAATTCGGCCCCTACCAGCATAGTGCTGCAATCAGTAAAGCTGCTGGGCGAAGGCGGCCTCGAC
>CAIWHI010000666.1 GCA_903912435.1 uncultured Bacteroidota bacterium
CTCGGTGATGATGATACCTACAATAAAGGTAACAATAGATATGCGGGTCACTTTTACGTCCAGGCTTAAGATTTCAGAATAAAGCAAATGTGCGAATACATAGAGTGATATAAACCCAAGCAATACAAGGTGGAGAAAGCCAATAATAATTGCCCTGTCGCCAAACACCAGCTTGCCCAATGAGGGAATTATGGTACCCGTTTGTAGAATAGACTTAAGCACAAAAGCTATTATGGATAAGAACCCAATATTGCGTGTGAAGCGGGGTACTTTTTCAAGAATGCTTTTTACTGCTAATAAATAGGAAAAGAGATAAACTATTGTAAGGATAATAAATATGCAACCCACCATAGCTAGTACCATAAACCCGGTACTTGTAAAGTGCCATAGGTAAGATATAAATAGGGTAGGGATGATGCTAGCACTCAGTATGCCAGCCAGTTTTCTTGCACTTTTTAGTTGATGCAAATTGAATTGCCGATAAAAATTATTGATAAAAAGGGCAAAAATACTCAAAGTGAAAAAGCCATTGTACTGCATGTGCAGGTAGGTATAGGTGGAATCTTTATAAAGCAGGTGGTTTACAGAGCCGGTTGACATAAGATAAGCCAATGTAAAAGGGCCTACAGAGGAAAGTACTAAATAGATTAAACCCGAAATTAGGGTAACTTTTATTGCCGGTTCAACTCTCGATATGATTAGGTCTCTTATGAAATTATAACTAAAGGCAAAAGTATTGATGGTAAACCCTATGAAAAATATATTGGAAATGAGAGAGTAACCCTGGTAAACAAAGGCGATGAGCATGCCTGCCGAGGTTACCCACGTGCACCAAAGTAATATTTGGTATACTTTTTTACTGCTCATGGCAGGTGGCAGAATATCGTATACCAATAGTGAAAATAAAACCAAAGTTACCCAACCACCAAAAGCAAAATGCGAATGTGCTTGTAAGATATTAGTAAATTCAATACCCTGTAGGGGAAATAAAATCTTGCTTCTCAGGGTTACCCCTAATAAGGCAAGTATGCACAAATTCATTAATGATATGGTTATCCAAAAGTTCTTTTTACTGTTCATTTTTACTCATTTCTTCTAAGCGTACAAATTTCCTTCCTTTTTTCAATTGTTTCGACATGTCATCTATAGAAGTTGACTCCATCATGTTTTTCAGGTTGTTTCTAACCACCTTATATTTTTCATGAAATGGACATGGTTCTTCTTCCGAACAGGTACTAAGTCCCAGGCCACAACCCGAAAATAAGGTATCGCCATCCACCGCCCTTACGATATCAATCAGATGTTTTTGCCTTTGTACCTTATTCATATAAAATCCACCATTTACGCCCTTTTGTGAACTTACAATATCGTTGTGTACAAGGGTCTGAAGAATCTTAGCTGTAAAATGAGCAGGGGCTTCAATATTATTACTTATTTCAGTCATCCCGGTTTTGTTATCCATTGTGCCGGTGGATGCAATATATATTACTGCCCTTATTGCGTATTCGCATGTCTTTGAAAACATAAGTATATGGTTTTACTTCTTCACTCTGTAATAAATTTTATTTGTTTGTTATGCTGGTATTTATAAGATTTACTCTCATTAGCCAGGCTTTATTTAATCCATTAAGATAAATTTGTCTTTTTTAGTACTGTTACATAGCCATCTAACTTAATATGCAATATTAATACACCACATTGCCTGTAAAGATGAACTTAGTCATTTACAAGAATGATATTAATCATAGATAAACAATAACAATTGTCTTTTTTTTGTAAATCAATTAGCTAAAAATCAGCATACACTAATTGTTATCCATCGTTTTAAACTACCTAAAAAATAGTCCATATGAATATTGAGCATGATTACGAAGTAGACCTAAATTGGGTGCAGGATAGAATAGGTATCCTTTATTCGCCAGAGTTGAATGACGAAATGCAGGTTGCAACACCTCCTCAATTTCCTAAGGGCGTTGATAAGGTTTGGTCGCCGGAGCATTTGTTTACAGCAGCAGTAAATAGCTGCCTCATGACCACATTTCTATCCATTGCTGACAATTCTAAGCTTGAATTCAAGAAATTTAATTCCAAGTCATATGGTAAATTGGAGATGATAGATGGGCGTTATATTATGAGCGAAATTACCCTGATGCCATCATTAACTATCCTAAAGGAGGAAGACAGGGAAAAAGCGCTCCGCATTCTAAATAAAGCTGAAGCCGCCTGCCTAATATCCAATTCAGTAAAGTCGAAAATTATTTTCAAGCCGGAGATAAAAGTGGCAGGATAGTTTGTTTTAAG
>CAIWHI010000667.1 GCA_903912435.1 uncultured Bacteroidota bacterium
CATTGAACTTCAGTGAAACCCCTACCAATGCCAGGTGGAAATTCGGCAAAGTACAAACCGAAGGCCAGCAGCGAAGGATAAAGGCAATCCGTGAAGCCAAAATAGCAGCCCACACCACCACCATGCCACAACGCCAGTTTATAGGTCAGTCCCCGGTACTCACCCGCCGTTGCGAAAAAATCATTGTAAAAACAGTAATGCAAGCCTTCAAAGCCATTTAACCCATTTCGACACCCCTCTCTTTTGGAGAGGGGGCGGGGGTGAGGCCACTTACAAAGGACTTTTTAACTTTTGAATTTTAACTTTTAACTTAAAAAAAATGAACAGCCAATTCGCAAACCTATTTCTGCTACTTCAGGCACGTATAGCCACAGTCACTCAAATAAAACACATAGACCAGGATTTCGGCCAGATGGAAGACCACAACGGCAACAATCGCCCTCCGGTATCATGGCCATGCTGCCTCATAGATATCAACAGCACTACATTCACCGATTACAGCCAAAATGCACAATCAGCAATTGCCAAAGTAGTACTGCGCTTAGGCTTTCCTCCCTACAGCTCCAGTGCCAGTGCAACCCCTACCGAATACAAAGAAAAAGCAATCGCATACTACGACATAGAATTCCTGTTACATCAGGCACTCCAGGGATGGAGCCCCGATGGAGATACAGGCGATACATTCGGCCATATGAACCGAATATCCGCAGCCTCCGAAAACCGTGAAGACTTCCTCCGTGTCCGGGCAATCACCTACGACATAGCATTCGAAGACTTCAGCACCAAAACCCAAATCACACTAACCCCCTACACCCTCAATCTCACCGATGAAATAGACTACAATATATAACGCCCAAGCGTTACAGTATACAACTAAAAAAGCCCTCACACCAGGGCTTTTTTAGTTGAAAGTCAAGGCTTAAAAACCTCTCGTCCCCTATATTTCGCTTTATCAGTCCCCACGCAGTCAGTATAAAAAGACAATTCATAATCCATCCCATCCACCGGCATTTTGCCACTATACAGAGCCACAGTATGAGTATACATATAATTGCGTTCATCTTTACTCAAAATCCGCTTAGTGTAAGTAATATCATAAATGTCACGGGCCTTCTTAGAATCATAAATGCAAATCACAAATTGATCATTACCAATCTTCTTTTCAGCATCCGCAACAATATATCTACAGTAAGCCTTATAATCATCCTTAGCCGGGTTAATTTCCCTCACAATCGCCGAATACCAACCACTTTTATCAGCCCTTTTTATAAGCTGGTAATCAATCTTCTTTTGTTGCCCATAACACAATCCAGTCACCATGCACAACACTAACACCAATACGTTTTTCATAAAATCAAATTTAAAACACAAAACTATTTCTTTTTACCCTTATGGCATACACTACAAGTGCCAGCATGTTGAGAGCAATGCTTACAATATCTGCAATTCTTACAAGCGGTGCAATGTTTACCGCCACTACATTTACCGGCATAGTTAATCCCGGGAATAGCCAGGAGTACAACAACCAATATTAGCTTTTTCATAGTCAATAATATCTACAAAGGTAACCAGTATTGTAATTCCTTCATACGTGAAAAGTACCCTTGCCACTACATGAAAAATACCCCCATAAAAAAAGCCCCCGTCTGGAGGCTCAATAAAATGTCACGCTTCACAGTACTACCACTTCCATCGCTCATACCTCTTCTTCAGCATCTTAACCATTTCATCATTCCCCGCAGCCTTCCATTCATTACTAATCTTCCGCAGCTCCACATAACTAGCCTCAATAATCTGCCCTATCGTACTCTCAGCCAGATAAAACTCCCCTGAAATCTGCTTTATAATCCAGTTATAATCCAGTTTAGTATCCATTTTATACCAGCAAAGCGTATACAATATTTGAGTATTCCGGGCATCAATAAGCTCAGCACTACGCCCCCTGGAGTCAGATGATACCAAAGTATCATCTGACTCCCCAAACAAACTATTAGCAATTCTTGAACCCCTTACACTGCTCATATCGGCTTATTACTTTTGACTAACTACTATCTACTAAATCTCCACCACCAACTTATCCATCACAATTTCAAACTGACTCACCAGCTGTGGCAGTTCCTTATAAGTGTAATTATTAAACGACTTCTTGATACAACCGTACTTCTTACACCACTCATCCAGCCACACCACCACCGCCTTCTTTTGGGCAGCATTCGCCCGGCTGCTAAGTCCAGCCCGTTTATAAGCAAGGGCAATAAGTTTGCGCCGCATCAGCTCAGCACTTTTTTCATTTGGGTCATTCTTTTTCAGGTCAATGATCATGGAGGTAGCCTCAGCAAAGGTCATATCACTCACATGCTCAGTCCGCATCCCCGTAAAACCCCTCACCATCATTTTAGCAGTCTCCTTTTCCATCTTGCCATGGAAAGTCTTAATAATCCGTATCTGCCCTGTAGTAATCGTACTCATAACCCAGTGTTTTAACTTTTAACTTTTACATTATAACTTGTCATAATTATTATTCCAGCACTTTTTCTTCAGGTAAGTTTCAGGGTTCATTTTACTGATCCATCCAAGCCTTGCAAGATATCTATCATACTCATCCACACCTATCGTAGCCAGGTTACGATCTTTTACACTTAGTTTTTTCCATAAAGCTTCACACCTATCCCTGTTATTCTTCAGGCCATACTTATTCCAGAAATCATCAAACGTCACTTCAAATTCCGCATACACAAATTTCAAATTACCACCAAAAGCCGCTTCAAAACCCGGAGCAAGTCTTACCGGCACTACCTTCACCAAATAAGCTTTTTGAACATCATTCAACACAGCACCCCTCATATCCACAAATTCTAGTGGAGGGTAAGTATTATCCCCCATTCCTGGCTCCCCATAAACAAGTTCAAAAGACCCCAAAAATTTATCCGCATTACTACTCACTATTACCTTTTGCATAATTAAAATAAGCTTGTTTGTACTAAGGTTACATCCTGAATTCTAATACCCTTAAAAGGGTTCATACTAGCCAGCACCTCTTCAGTTTCCACATGGTGCATATAAAGCCGGTGTTTACAATCGGCGATATCAACCTCAAGCGTCTCCATCACCTTCACGATATCATGGTACCTACCCATCAGCTCCACCTCATTCATCCCCCTGCTTACCTGGTACCACCTTTGTTGCCTGAATTTACTTATAATGGTATGCTCCAGTGTCAATTGCTCCAGCTCACGCTTCCATGCCTCATTCTGCCAAAACATCCTTTTCACCTGCTCCTTAGGCAATCTCCATCCCGTCAGATGATCAGTCATACCCTAATATTTATAGTCTCCCCAAATGATGTGATTCCCCAAAAAAGGCAAAGAATGAGTACTTTCCCAAAAACTGATCATCAGGTCAAAAGCCCCTTCAGTCTTACTTTGATCATCCGCATGCCTAAACCCATCCTTCCATGCAAGCATATCAGCCTCTTGATCAGTTAATATTCTATGGTACAGCCAGCCACGCTATACTTGCCATTAATGATAGCCTCCCTTTTTGTAGGGTCAATCCAGTTGGTATCAAATACCATAATCCGCTTGTCAGCACTTATCAATAGCACTTTCACTGTATTTATTGTCGGACTATCCTTACAGAGTTTGGTACAGAACTTAGTTCTCATACCATAATACAAGTGAGCCAATTGCCCCACCTCAACAGGATGTTTTCTAAAAGCCCTTATAGTTCCAGGCTTAGTCCCATTTTTTACATTTTCTACAAATTGCCACTTAAATGAATATGCAGGCATAACGATGTTTTTTTGAATTTTTACTTTTGAATTTTTACTTTTTAAAGATCATCCCATCCGCATATCACACACCAACTTACCCCACACCCGTTTTTAATCACACATTCACCGGTACATTCGCCTGGCTTAATAGCTACTTCCTCAATTATCTTGTCTTCCATTTAGTTTATTCTATTAATCAAATAACCTTTGCAATCTCATTTTCTTTTCCCTTGTCTTCCGGGCATTTTCCATATGATGTGGCAAATCATATGCTAAGTGACACTTTTGGCACCAGGCAGCAAGCCGTTCCAGTGAAACCTCATTATTTTCCTTGTCATGATCCATATGGGCAATGGTTAATACAATTCTTCTCCCGTTACGTAGTGAATGATTTAGCACCTCACACTTTTCACATTTTGCCTCAATCACTATCACCCCATTGCTATCCCTTAGCTCCCCAGCCCGCTTCAAAACCGCAGGTCTGATTTCAGTAAACCAGTTATCTGGATAATGTGAATAATCTATAGGCATCTGATAAATTTTTACTTTTCAGTCTGTATTTCATCACTGAGCAATTCGCATTGTTTTATAAACTCATTTTGCATTTCAGCACCTGTAAGCGCAAGGCATATTATTCTACCTAAAATTTATTCTGCATATTAACCGCCTCCATTTGCAACCTCGTTAAGTTCAAAATGCTATTCACATTCTTATTAATTTCCTTAGCCTGGGCAATATATCCTGGATCATTTTTCACCTTCGTAATATTATCCATCAGCAAATCCTTCAGGGTATCAACCATATTATTAGTATTATTCACTACCACCTCCATCTGGTCAGACTTTGCAATCACTGTGGCAGGTGTAAATTCCTTTAGTAGTGTAGGCACTGCATCATAGGTACGGTCAAAATGGTTATCCCTTTCATCTGTATGGATATATACCCTGCCTTTATCATCATTACAGATATATCCGGTAATGGTGATAACCTTCATGCCATATTTTACTGGCATATTAATCAGGCTTTGAAGCCGTTTGTGTAGATGTTCGTTCATTGATCACTTTATTTAGTTGTAACTGAATCTTTTTAATTTCAATTAAATCAGGCCGTTTCAAGTAAAAAGGTCTCAAATCCTTCACCTTACCTGCTAGCAAAAAAGCGAAATATGCATCAGTCTTATTCACGCTCCAGCTATTTCTTATTGCATTTTCAGCCTTACTCATCATACCTAGGTTCTCAATTTGGCAGTTTAGGCTATCACCATCTTTAAAGTAGATTACCATTCCTTTAGGTATGGGCCCAAACGCTTTTTCCCACATCAGGCGGTGTAGCATAACCCATTCACTTAGTGCCACCCTTATCCATTTATACTCCCTGCCACCCTTGTCTATTCTCACCCTTATATCGCCATCCTTCACCCCAAGGCTATTATGTGGTAGGTGTCCCTTTTTAAATCCCGTTTGCCTGCTACGTTCTATCCCTTCAGCAGTCATATAATCTACTTGCCTTTTACCTTTATTACTAGGCACATTACCAGGTCTTATTTGTGTCATAACCTTCCTTTCTGCCCTAAGTTCCATAGGTACTTCAAGCCCCAGTGTTTTCATTCTATTGAAGGTATAAGTACTTGATTTGCCTATTACCTCACACATTTGTTTCACTGGCATTACAAGGTAATTTCCCTTTAAAAAATCATCGCCCGGCTGTGGTTTTTTCCGCTCCCTTGCATGCCTGTTTTTCATGCCCTCCTTACGCCTTGCCTCAGCCAGTTCCGCCGGTATCACAAGCCCCAACCGCCTCAAAGCACTTATTATAGTCCCCTTTGGATGTCCAAACCTTTTGCCAATATCCGTACAGCTTTCCACCAGGTAATTCCCCCTGATATACGCCTCCTGGTCTACTGTTATGGCTCGTTTCATTTGAATTTTTAATTTTTACTTTTGAATTTGAAAGGCTTTTGAATTTTCATTCTCCTATCACCTTCACCATCACCCCCACAGCCACCAGCCCCCACAGAGCCAGCGGAGTATGGTAATAAAGAGCCAATCCAC
>CAIWHI010000668.1 GCA_903912435.1 uncultured Bacteroidota bacterium
TGAACAGGCTGAAGAATGAAAGCTGGGCTATGGAAAGCCTGGATATGATGTATCTGGATGACGACCGCAAAGCCTGGGCAGAAAGTACCGGCGACCACGATAATGACAGTGCAGTAGACCTCCACAAAGACAGCAACGGCACAGTACTACAATCTGGCGACACTGTGGTATTGACTAAATCACTAGACGTAAAAGGCACCACCCTTAATGCAAAACTGGGTACAGTGGTTAAAAATATACGCCTGGTTGAAAACAATACAGAGCAGATAGAAGGTAAAATAGAGGGCCAGGTAATTGTTATCCTCACTAAGTATGTAAGAAAACACGGGGCTTAATAGATATTAGGAATTTTGTGTTCCCGTAAGAATATTTAAAGCGAAACTAAAGAGGCAAATAGACTGTTTAGTTTCGGTTTTTTTGTTTTCTTAAGAAGTAATACAGAACTAAAATAAGTTTAAAAAAATATTTTTTAAACTTTCCCTAACGTTTTCCACTTTTTAACCGTCTATTATTCAGGCAATATCCTTAGCTAAATCATTGCCTGATATAAAATTGTATAAAAAACTCTTTTTAACCTTAAAAAACTAAAAAAATGAAAAAGTACCTATTCGCATTGATTTGCTTTATGGCCGCCTTTAGTGTAAAGGCGCAAACCTTTTCAAGCTCGCATATTACAGTTACCATTACTGACTCCATGTGGCATGATTCAACAACTTGTATGGGGTATTATAATATGAGTTACAATATTACGATAGATAGCTCATTTGCAGGTGATTCGGTAAATATTGTAGATACTAATTTTGGGTTCCTTAGAGGTACGTATTACAATACAGCAGGTGCTTCTCCCTGGACTTTTACCACACCAATGAGCAATTATAGTTCATATGATATGATACCACGCGGTGGGTATATGTATTTTGGCGGAGAACCTACAAAGATTACTTGTCTTATTGACACGCTTTGGTATGTTAGGGCATATGATAGCCTATTGGTTTCCAATCCTTGCGAATGGAGTTATGTTTTAGGGCATGCCTATGTTGATAATGATTCTGATTGTATATTTAGTTCCGGAGATGCTTATTTGCAAGGTCTGCCCATTAATTATGTTGAATACCTGACTAGTCCGGTTGATAGTTTAAATTGGGGTGGATTCCCAACTGATACCTTTGGTAGTTATAGTTACAGTGTCCAGCTTTCATGGATGAGGAATTATGTTGTTTCCTTACCATCCTATTGTTCATTTATTTTCCCTCCATCCCCTTGTCATCCCCTTTCAACATACACTCTTTCAGTAGCACCATATGATACAGCCGATTTCCCTGTGCGTTGTTCCAGCCTGCTCGATGTGCAATGTGGCGCCTTATCATCAGAAAGGGTACGTCTGCACAGGGATTTTTATCTGGAACCCTATGTTAGTAATACTGGTTGTGTAGCTGCTTCCGGTACTATGACACTCGTTCTGGATAGCAGGGTTATTTATAACTCTACACTTAGTACTTTACCGGCAGATACGGTGCGAGGCGATACCTTAATTTGGAATTATTCCCACCTGTCAAGTGTGTCTTCTGGGGCGTATTGGAATAGTTTCCTATCCAGCGTTTACCTATCTTTAGATAGTACACTGAGGGCCGGAGATACCCTATGCTTCAGGGTATATACCAATGTACCAACCTATGATGTAA
>CAIWHI010000669.1 GCA_903912435.1 uncultured Bacteroidota bacterium
AAACATCCTATTTGATTTCAACTTGTGATTTGCTTTTATTGCCATTTTCTTATCAATAATAGCCTTTCGGGCTTCTGCCATAGTAACAGTTTTCATCTGTTCCTTATGCTCCAACAGACCCTCATAATAAGTAATCTGGTGACCCTTGGTAGATATCAGAGTCATACTATTACTAGCAGGAAAATCAGTAGTCGATTCCTGGGCTGGTTTATAAGGCATATTCAGGTCTATAACCTTGGGTTTAGATATAGTGGTGGTATACATAAAAAAGGTAATCAGTAAAAAGCCCAGGTCCACCATTGGGGTCAAATCAATTCTGGGTGGGGCAATCTTCTCTTGCCGTTTTTCTGCGCAACTATCAAATCAGCCATAGGAATGAATTTGATAAAAAGACACCGCTATCATATATATTCCATAAGAACTGGGGAGGAATTTCAAACAGGTATAATACAGGCACAAATTATTTGCGAGCCTAATCAACCATGCTTACCCATAATTTCTTACCTTCAAATTCCACTCATATTGTACCCAATGAAGCAATTACTCACAACCATCATCCTAACCTTAATTATCCTTAATATTCATGCCCAGCCTTATAAATACCTTGCACTAAAAGGAGGTGGCATTAGGGGTATAGCCTATACAGGGGCACTAAAAGTATTGGAAGAAAATAACATCACTGGTGGTATAGAAAAAGTAGCAGGCACGTCTGTTGGGGCAATTGTTGGCTCGCTTTTCAGCATGGGCTATTCTGCAAAAGAATTAGAGGATATCATGTTCAATCTTGATATTGGCACATTCAATGATGGCTCATGGTTCATTTTGGGTGGACAAAGGAGGATGCGCAAAAACTATGGTTGGTACAAGGGTAAACGCCTGGAAGCGTGGATTGGCAAGCAAATAAAAGCCCGAACAGGAAATATAAACACCACATTCAAAGAATTACACCAACTAGCACAAAAAGATAAAAAATACAGAGACCTTTATATAACAGCCACTAACCTCAGCACCCAAAAATTGGAAATATTTAGTTGGGAAACCTTCCCCAACCTACCTATTAAGGTTGCTGTGCGGGCAAGTGTATCAGTACCTCTATATTATGGTGCTGTATTTTTGGATAGTGCGGGCAATGTTGTGTCTAAACATAATAAAAGCGATAATTACAACATCTATGTAGATGGTGGTATTATGGCAAATTACCCCATAAATCTATTCACTGATAGTAATAGTCAGGTAAGTAAGTATACCCTGGGATTAAAGTTGGAACGCCCACAACAAATAGACTACCGTAAAACCCAAAAAGGCATAGCACCATACAGCATCCATACCCTGGGCAACTTCTTTGGCGCATTTTATAATATCTGCATCGAACAACTGAATAAGGGCATCACCTACGATGAGGAAAAGAAAAACACCATCTATATAAGCAATGGCAATCTTAGCCCAAGGGTAAGGCATATAAGTCAGGAACAAAAACAATTGCTGTACAATAATGGGTATGTAGCTGCCAAGGCCTTTTTATCTGGAAATCCATAAAAAGGCAAACGATATTTATATCCTGATGGCAGGATATAAATATCGTTTGCAAATAAGAGAAAGAATGTTTTTTAGTGAGCTATCACTTTAGCAACACCAACTGAACTTTCATTTGAAAGTTTCACAATGTACATTCCAGGAATAAGGGCACAATTTTGAATGCTATATAATTGGGCACCTTCTTTAGCATTAAAGGTTTCTTTGCGAATTTTACGACCTACCATATCATAAAGCTCAATAGAATAGTTACCCGCCATTACATCAAAAGAAACTGTCAGCTCGTTAGCTGAATTATTAGCCACAACAGATAAATT
>CAIWHI010000670.1 GCA_903912435.1 uncultured Bacteroidota bacterium
ACCCAGTATTAGTACCGCTGTCAGAATGAACCCAAAGCACATTAAAAGCCGAATCTAATTTTAATAAGCAAATACCCATTCCTCCATGATTTCTTATAGTATCTCTACCAACAACAATTTCTCCAAAAAAATTACCAGTGGCATAAATATTTCCAAAGTTATCTGCAGCTAAAAACTCAATTGCTGTATTTATTTCCTTTATCTTTATTAAGGTACCAGATGAGCTATATTTTGCAATATAAGAACCACTGCCATATAATGTATCAAAACCAATTATTAAAGTACTACCATGGTAACTATGAAAATAATTTGAACCATCTGCCGTTACTGAATATCCACTTAAACCATAACCAAGAATACTCTTCAGCAAAATTAGATTTCCAGAACTATCAAATTTCGCAAATAAATTAGAATACTCGACACTTGAGGAAATCGTGTCCCTGTCAACTATTTGAACACCACTGAAACGGTCACAAATATATACATATCCCGAATCATCAATCCCTATCCCTCCACTTAATGGTCGGTAATTCATGATTTTACGCAAAAACAAAACAGTTCCAATTGGGGAAACTTTAGCCAAAAAACTTGATTCTGAATAAGAATTCATAGAATCATGAATTGTAAAACCTCCAAATGAAAATGAATCACCTATTCCTCTGGTATAAATTCCATAGATGTAAAGGTTGCCCGACTTATCAGTACCCATATTGATAGGATTAATCTGGTCACAACCTGTATTTCTAGTGCCAATTGCCCACTGAAAATTGCCCATGGAATCAGATTTCACCACAAACATGTCGAATCCAATATTTGATAGTGGGTCCAATACAAGATGACCATCAAAATTTAATGTATCCCTATGGTTAAAAATTCCAGAACCAAATACATTCCCATTTTTATCTGTTGCACTTGTATAGGCTTCTATATTTCCAATTCCTTGCCTTCCCCACAGGTAAGTAATTTGGGCAGTAGAATTAACACACCAAAAGAGCAATAAAAAGACAATCAAATTTTTCATGTATAAAGGGACTAAGATGATTAATAACAATTCAAACCGATTGTAATTTAAAGAATAATCAGGTAAAACCTCATGAATTTATTATAAAATTCCAGGCAAATCCCCCCTCCACTCCCTCTTCTTAAAAATTCAGTTTTTTGTTGCCAAATCTTATCTTTGTCAATAATTGATTTTATATGCCGCAAACAGCCAGTGAACAGCAATCGGAAAGGTTATCTTTTGAGGAATTTAAAAATGGGGTGCTTGAAGACTACCGCATGGTGGTGGCAAGCCGGGAGGCCAGCCTGATAGGCCGCCGTGAGGTGCTTACCGGTAAGGCTAAGTTTGGCATTTTCGGCGATGGCAAGGAGTTGGCACAGATAGCTGTGGCCAAATGTTTCCAGCCCGGTGATATCCGCAGCGGTTATTACCGTGACCAAACCCTGATGTTTGCAACCGGCATGAGCGACCTGCAAAAGTTTTTTGCCCAACTTTATGCCGATACCAGTGTAGAAAACGAACCTTCATCGGCAGGCCGCATGATGAATGGCCACTATGGCACCCGCTGGCTCAATGAGCAGGGTGAATGGAAAAACCTTACCGAGGCCCCACAAAGCAGTTGCGATATATCGCCTACTGCCGGCCAGATGGTGAGAGCCCTGGGCCTTGCATATGCATCAAAAATGTATAGAAATGTAGAAGAACTCCAAAAAGGTTTTGAAGGATTTAGTAATAAAGG
>CAIWHI010000671.1 GCA_903912435.1 uncultured Bacteroidota bacterium
ATACACAGAGATACCCCGTGGTAGGGTACTGGAGTTCATTAATGAGCATTATTTAGGTAAGGAAGTTTTAGATTCACGCTCGCCGGCAGGCAACTGGTTAAGGTTCACACTAGAAAAGATAGAAGTAGGTAGTGCAGTATTAACTACCGAGGTACGTAATGAAATGACCAATCCTTATGGGCATATTCACGGAGGTATGATGAGCCTGGTAATAGATGAGGCTATAGGATGGGCACTGGTAAGCCTCGATTCTGATGAACATTATACATCAATGTCGCTTAATGTAGATTTTTTATACGCTATAAAAGAGGGACAGCGGTTGAGGGCTATGTCGCAGGTGCTTCGGAAGGGCAAAAGGATTATTAGTGTAGAATGTCATGTGTATGACCTTGAGGGCAAGATATTGGCCCGTGCTAATAGTAATCTGATTGTGACCCATATGGGGTTTGTTTAGTGGGTAGGAGGATAAGCCTTAAAGCCATCATTCGCCAATCGGGAGATTGGCTACCTCTACGACGGAGACAGAGTCTCCGCCGAACCAATTTGGGGACGGAGGCAGAGTCTCCGCCGAACATCACATAAATAAATTCGAAATCTGTCTTTCGACTTTCTATTATTATCAATTTACTAACCTCTTGCCCTTTTATTTTTTTACTTTTAACCTTTAACTTTTCTAAATTGTGCCATGAATTACCTGGGGCATGCTTTTCTTTCGTTTGGTGATAGGGATATCCTGTTGGGTAATATGATAGGCGACCATATAAAGGGCCTGGTGGCACTGGAGCAATATCCGGAAGGGGTGAAGAAGGGAATATTATTACATAGAAAGATAGATGGTTTTGTAGATATACACCCGGCTACATTGAGGTCTAAAATATTGTTTAAGGAGGAATATGGCCTATATGCAGGGGCTATAATGGATACCCTATACGACCATTATCTGGCCAATGACCCCAAGTATTTTGCAACTGAGGAGGTTTTGCTGGCTTTTTCGCAACAGGTTTATACTCAACTAGCTGAGAATGAGGCTCATTTTCCACTGGTATTTGCAGGGTATTACCCATACATGAAGGAACACAACTGGTTGTATAATTATCGTACCGTAAAAGGTATGGAAAAATCGCTCAATGGCCTGGCCCGGCGGGCTAAGTATATGAAACCAATAGGGAAAGCCTATGAAATTTTCATTGCCAATTATTACCACCTAAACCAATGCTATTATGAATTGATAGATGACCTGATTAAATTTGTTAAAACTGAAACGGGGGGCTTATAGGCCACCTATCAAAAACTATATTTGCCAAGTTTGTAAAGAGAAATTATGCGTTTGAAAAATTCCTGGCTGTTTGCTGCTTTTTTATCTATGGTATTTATTGGGTGCCATTCGCACTCTGAGCATGCAAGTGCCCGGACAAATAATGGCAAGTTTAATGAAATACCGGTTAAGGACAGCCTGGGCCAATTGCAATATGATACAACTAGTGAGCAGAGCCGCAATATTATAGCACAACTGGACAAGTTTTATACCACCCAGGCAAGGGCTGGTTTTAATGGCAGTGTATTGGTGGGCCTTGGCGGCAAGGTGATTTATGAGCGGTATTTTGGGCTAAGTAGCAGGGAGAAGAAAATGCCTTTGGGGCCATCTTCAGCATGCCAATTAGCATCAGTATCCAAGACTTTTACTGCAGGTGCCATCCTTTACCTTTACGACCATAAATATATTAGCCTGGATACTCCTGTTCAGGCTTATCTTAAGGAATTCCCCTACCCCAATATCAGCCTGCGTATGTTGCTTAACCATAGGTCGGGATTGCCTGATTATACCAAATGGGTGCCTAGCTACAACAATGATATGCGCACGCCTATCTACAACGACCGTATGATGGCCATGATGGCCCTATATAAACCCAGGCTTGAATTCAGGCCAAATACACGGTTTAAATATTGCAATACCAACTATGCAGTATTGGCAAAGGTGGTAGAGAAAGTGACTGATATGAGCTTTTATGATTTCATGCAGAAGTATATTTTCAGG
>CAIWHI010000672.1 GCA_903912435.1 uncultured Bacteroidota bacterium
ATGGATATTGATTTATTTGGTCTCATTCATCCCGATGACATTCCCAAAGGCCAGGCACTTATAGTAGAGGTTTTTAAAAATCCATGGGTGCCGTTTGGGGGGCTTGTAAAGCAAATGCGCCATAAGGATGGTAGCTGGAGGTGGGTTGAATTTACTGTTACTAATATGCTTGAAGACCCTAACATAAATGGGATTGTAGAGAACTTCCGAGATATTACCCAAAAGAAAAATGATGAGATAGAACTGGCGAAAAGTGCAGAGAGATTAAGTTGGGCACAACAAATAGCACATTTAGGTAATTGGGAATTAGATTATAAAACCGGGATAGCAATTTGGTCGGATGAACTGTGCCGGATGTATGGTTTGCCAATAGAAGACAATCAACATACTTTTGAGGAATGGTTGGCTTTCATTCATACTGATGATAGGGCAAAAGTTGTTGAAACGATTGATAGTGCAGAGGAGTCACATAGTAATTCGGAAGTGACATTTAGGATTATTAAGCAAAGCGGCGAGGTCAGGAACCATCATTTCACAGCAAGATATAAACTAGACGAAAATAATAATCCTTTACATATACAAGGGATTATTCAGGATATTACAGATAGGGTTCAGGCTGAAATCCTCAAGCAACAGAGTGAAATAAGATTTAAGTCGCTAATAGAAAATAGCAAGGAGGGTGTAGCAATACTATCTGTTGAAGGGGACATAATATATATGTCGCCATCTACAACCTCAATACTTGGCTATACTTGCGAGGAGATGGTCAATATTAATGTTTTTGACATTGTACATCCTGATGATGCTTTGCCTTCTTTACAAGCGATTTCAAAAGTATTAGAATGCCCAGGTGTACCTATGGCTGGGCATACAGGCCGTATGAAGCATAAGGATGGTACCTGGAGATGGATTGCGGCCACTATAACAAATTTGTTACACGACCCATCAATAGGAGGGATAGTAGATAATTTCAGGGACGTTACTGAGAGCAAGATAGCTGAAGAGAAAATACTACATGCCAACAGGCTTTATTCGTTTATCAGTCAGGTAAATAAGGCAATTATACATATCAGGGACGAGAAACTCCTGCTAAAGGAGGTTTGTAATATTGCAGTAGAAACAGGTAAATTTAAAATGGCCTGGATGGGGATGGTAAATGAAATTGAAGGCATTTTTGAACCCTATCTATCAACAGGAGATACTCATAATTACCTGAGTCAAATTAAAGTATCAATAAATGAGGATATACCGGAGGGAATGGGCCCCGGCGGTAATGCTTTTAGAACAGGTAGAAGCTATTATTGTAATGATATTCTATCAGAAAAAAGTATGGCTGCCTGGCATAAAATGGCTAAGAAATCTGGTTTCCGGTCTAATATTTCCATTCCCATATACAAATCAAGAAAGATTGCCTACGGGTTTTCATTGTATTCGGAAGAGGTTAACTTTTTTGATAATGAAGAAGTAAGGTGGCTAGATGATGTGGCTGCAGATATTTCTTATGCTATTGAGGCAATAGAAAAGGATGCATTGGCAAGCATTGCAGAGGAAAAATTGAAACAGAATGCTATCAGGCTTAAAAAGGCGCAGGAGATAGCACATTACGGTGCGTGTGAGCTTGATTTTTCAACTGGTATTGCTACATGGAGCGAAGAATTATGTAAGATATATGGATTACCGCCCGAAAATAGGTACTATAACATGGATGAGTGGTTTTCATTTATTCATCCTGATGACAGGGAGTATGTTAGGAATGTTTCCAACGATTCAGACAAAACATTAAATAATGAAGGGTTTTATCATAGAATAATTCGTAAAGATGGTCAGGTAAGGTATTTGAAAACACAAAGTGTCTATGAGCAAACAATAGACGGCAAACCACTTAGTCTTTATGCTGTTTCATTCGATGTAACTGATGTTAAGGAGGCTGAAGTAAAATTAAATAATGAAAAATTAAAGTTAAAACAGGCACAGAAAATTGCCCACCTGGGTAGTTGGGAGTTTGATAATGTAATTAAAAAAGCTGTTTGGTCTGAGGAGCATTGTAAGATTTATGGTGTTGCTATTGATGATAATACATATACATTAGATGCGTGGTTGGCATTCGTACATCCCGAAGACCGCGAAAATTTTGAAACGATTATTGGTACTCATTTGCCTAAATACCAAACCCATAGTTTTTACCACCGCATTATCAGGCCAGACGGCAGTGTGAGGTTTTTATATAGCGATTCTTACATTGACCATAATAAAGAAGGCAGGCCAATAGGTTTCTATGGCATCTCCTATGATATTACCAGCATAAAGGCTGCTGAAGAAAAACTGGTAAAAGCAAACAGGCTCTTGTCATTTAAAAACCAGATCACTCATGCAATACTGCATGCAAAGGACGAGCAAAGTTTATTTGATGAGGCATGCAGATGTGGGGTAGAATTGGGTAGGTTTGAATTGGCATGGATTGGCAAACCAAATGTGGAGACAAGAAGGGTGAGGGTAATAGCCCATGCTAATGCAATACAATACGATTTGGATTACTTTAATAATGTAGTATTTGATCCCAAAGGTGCTCATGCAAGTGTAATGGCTACGGGTAAACCCTATGTAGTGAATGATTTCACGCATGAACCGGAGAATAGTAATAGAAGAATATTCACCCGTACAAGAGGATTGGAATCAATGCTGGTATTGCCATTGAGTAAGAATGGAGAAACAATATATACGCTGCACTTTTTTTCAAAAAAACCTGGATTTTTCAATGATGATGAGGTGGCTATTTTGTCGGAAGCTGCAAGGGATATATCATTCGCATTGGATATGTTTGACAATGAGCAGCTAAGGAAAATTGCAGAGGAAAAGCTGAAGCACAGGAATGTAAGGTTGAAGCAGGCCCAGGAAATAGCCCATTTTGGCGGTGATGAGCTGGATTTTTCTACAGGTATAAGTCACTGGTCAGATCAAATGTGTAAAATATATGGTGTATCGGTAAAAGAAAATCAGCAAACCTATGATTCCTGGTTGTCTTATATTCATCCGGATGATTTGGAGAAGGTAACTAAGATTACCAAAGAGGCCGATGAGTTATTGAGTAATGTAAGCTTTTATCACCGCATAATAAGAAAGGATGGGCAGGTAAGGCATATACACACCCGTCGCCATTTGGAGGTTGATAACAGCAACAGGCCTATCGGAATATATTCTGTAGCTCATGATATAACTGATATTAAAGAAGCTGAAGAAGCTGCCAAGCAATCTGAGCTTAACTTAAGAAAGATTGTGGATTTATTGCCTCAAAGCATTTTCGTGAAAAATAACAATAGTGAGTATGTATTTGCAAACAATAGTTTTACCCAACTTGTGGGTTTACAAGAAAGTGAGTTAAAATCGAAACAAATACATGAAGTAATTCCTGCCGGAAATGATATACTTAAGTTAACTAACCATGAATTGGAGGTATTGAAAAGAGGGCAGCCATTAAGTATACCTGAATATGTATTTATAGATAAAGTTGGTAAATTGCATGTTTTTGACATAACTAAAGTGCCTTACGTATTACCCAATAATAATGAAAAAGCTATTTTGGGTATATGGAGCGATATAACAGAAAAGAAAAATGCAGAGTTGGAAAGGAATAATATGGTTGCGGATATTATGCTACGAAATAAAGATCTGGAACAATTCTCCTTTATCGTATCGCACAACTTGAGGGCACCTGTAGCTAATGTAATTGGCATAACAGATTTATTACTCAACAAAGAATTTGATAAAGATGAGGAGCGAGATTTTTTGCAAATGCTTGCTAACTCAGTTGGTAAATTAGACAATGTAATTAAAGATCTTAATTATGTACTTCAATATAAGCATGAAGTAAATGAAAAAAGGGAAAATATTAGTTTTTCTCACTTGGTGAGTGAGGTGAAAATTAGTATTCGTAAGTTGTTTAAGAATGAAGATCTTAAAATTATCAGTGATTTCACATCGGTAGACGAAATGTTTACAATAAAGAACTATCTTTATAGTATATTTATGAATTTAATATCCAACAGTATTAAATACCGACAGCTTGATAAAAAACCGGTAATAGAAATTGTCAGCAGAAAGGTGAATAATACGATTGAAATTACATTCAGCGATAATGGGATGGGCATTGATATGGCACGTAAAGGTGACCAGGTTTTTGGGCTTTATAAACGCTTTCATACCCATACAGAAGGCAAGGGTATGGGCTTGTTTATGGTAAAAACACAGGTAGAAGCCTTAGGCGGAACTATTAGTGTAGAAAGCAAAGTAAATGTAGGAACGACATTTAAAATATTATTTGGAAATATACAATAAGGTAACAATGGTAGCGCAAACTAATTATGTGGTAATTGATGATGATCCAATAAACAATCTTATTTGCAATAAGAATCTTCAATTATTATTCCCAAATGATGATATTAGGACTTTTACAGATCCCGTAGAGGGCTATGATTATATTGTAGGAAAATACAACATGGCTGATACTGGTAGTATCCTATTTCTGGATATTGATATGCCATTTTTGAATGGATGGGATATATTGGAGAAATTTGCAGGACTACCTAATATCTCTAATGACAATTTTAAGATTTATATTCTTACTTCTTCCATTGCGAATGAAGATAAGAAGCGGTCTAACAGTAATCCACTTGTGTCAGGGTTTATTGAAAAACCACTGAATATGTTTCAGTTAAAGCGACTGTTTCCAGAGGCTAATTAGATTATATAATTAAATAAAACAGGAATACTTAATGTGTCATGCAAAATAGCAATACACATTTAGTATTCCTGTTTTATATTGTACCTAATTTTTTACTTCCAGAATCAACTCACTAATCAATTCGCTTAGGTCTAACTTTTTTGAATCACCTAGTTCCCTGTCAAGGTCTACAAATCTGAAATAAATATTTTCCAGTTCATCATCAGAAAATAGGGTATAAGCTGCTTGAAATAACTCCTCATTTTCAATGGCAATATGGCTTACAAGGGCCTCCGTATATTCATCCAATTTTTCAGAAGCAGCCAGATATTGTTTATGTTCGAAATCGAGCTCTATAGCTTTGAGCATTTCCCTGAACCATGTATGGTGGTCATACATTTCTTTGAGGATGCCATCGGCAAGTAACTCATTTTTCTTAGCCATTTCAGGGAACAGGATTTCTTCCTCCTTATGGTGGTGGTATTGGTCGGCATAGACCCTGAAGAACCGGATAAGCTCACTAATAGCCAGTTCGTATTCTTCATCGTTTATACCAATAAGGCTTTTTGCGCTTCTGGCAGTTTCAATAGCACCTGTGATTATTTCGTGCTCGTCGTACAGAACTTTAAGTGAGTTATTCATAAATATATGATTTGGTGTTTAACGAATTACACATTAGCACCAATGCTTTTTCCGCCATCTACATAAATAGTCTGTCCGGTAATAAACCCGGTATTGTCTGAAACAAGAAAAGAAACGGCATTTGCAACATCTGATGGTTTGCCCATGCTTTTTGATGGCTGTGCATTAATCAATTGTTGTAAAACTTCTTTTTCCAGTTTTTGGGTGAGGGGTGTATCAATTAGGCCGGGTGCTACCGCATTTACGCTTACATTGTATTTGCCGAGTTCCAGGGCTAATACCCTTGTTAAGGCCACGACTCCGGCTTTTGAAGCAGAGTAATTGCTCTGCCCCCTGTTGCCCAGCCATGCACGTGATGCAATATTGACTATTCGGCCCGAATTCTGCCTTTTCATAGCAATTGCAGCCTCCCGGCACATAAGCCATGTTCCCTTTAGGTTTACATTAATTACCGCATCAAAATCATCCACACTCATATTCCAAATCATATTATCACGGATAATACCGGCGTTATTTACAACAGCCGATATATAACCATGTGCATTAATTATTCTTGCAAACAATTCTTTTACCTGATTTTCATTCGATATATTGACCATTTCATATTGGCAGGTGCCGGCAGATAATTCGTTGGCCAGGGCTTCGGGATTAGGGTCAAGGTCTACAGCTACTATAAAATAATCATCATTGATTAGTCTTTTACAAATGGCATTGCCAATTCCTTTAGCTGCGCCAGTCACTATTGCTATGGGCTTTTTCATAACACTTCTGTTTTGTTTTTTATTGATAATATCTTGGCTAATATGCTGATGGCTATTTCATCAGGGCCATCAGCACCTATTTCAATGCCTATTGGCATATTTACCATGTTCAATTCTTTTATTGTGGCCAATCCTTCTTCAAGAAATAGTTTTTTGGTCAGTTCCACTTTTCTATGGCTGCCCATCATACCGAGGTAGGCATGTGGTTGTTTTAGGCAATAGGCCAGAATTTGTTGGTCTATTTTATGTCCATAGGTCATGATGCAGATATAGGTGTGCGTGTCATAAGCCAGGGTAGGTAAAATCTGATCGTATTCACCACATATTTTATTAGTGCCATCCAATTCTATTTCCTGGATATAGTCCACCCTGTTATCAATAAGGGTTAGGTCGAAATCGAAGTTTTTTACCAGTTTCACCAGTGCAGCACCGGTATGGCCAGCCCCGAATATGAATAGTTTGTTTTTTTTCATTACAGGTTCAATATAAATGTCCAAATTGCCACCGCAACTCATTTGCAGGTCCTTTAGTAAGTCGTAGTGGTAAAGTTTAGGTTTACGGCCATTAAGTATATTTAGTGCATCTTCTATTACTTTCCGTTCTATTCTGCCACCACCTATGGTGCCAATAATCTTGCCATCTGGGTAAACCAGCATTTTAGCACCTGCCTCTCTGGGTACCGACCCCTTAGTATTAGTGACTATGCATATTGCAAACTCAAGATTGCTCTTTTTTCCGTCAAGTATATGTTCGAATATTTCGCTCATGATAGTCTTGCTGATTTGGG
Source organism: uncultured Bacteroidota bacterium (assembly GCA_903912435.1). Lineage (GTDB taxonomy): Bacteria > Bacteroidota > Bacteroidia > Chitinophagales > Chitinophagaceae > Nemorincola. The sequence continues at coordinate 6,908 of CAIWHI010000672.1, forward strand.
GTTATAGGAGAAGTGCTTACTATAGTCATCAGGTGTATTGATATTAAGGATACAGTGCTCATTGCTGGTTACTACCTTATACCTAGTGAAATCGCTAAGAATCTCCCTAAGCATAATTTCGCTATCGGTAATACTCCTTATTTTATTGAGTATTAGGTTTGATATAAGTATTGGATGCCCCCCCTTATCTTTATATACCGGGGTGATATAATCTGCTTCATTGCGGTTCACCAATATATCGGAAAGTAATTCTTCAGTTACAAATGGGTTATCAATATTCTGTATGAAACAATCGTTTTCCTTGTTTATTTGTTGTAATCCCAATTGGATGCTGTATATCCTGCCTTTTTCAGGATGATTATTAGTTATGAAGGTGACATTTTGAGATTGGTCAGGATTTATAGTTATATCTTTATTTTTCACCACTATTATTTCAGATATTCCGGTATTGAGGTAGATACCTATTATATGCTGAAGGAATGTTTCGTTTTGAGAGTAGGGTAGTATGGCTTTATGTGTTCCCATCCGGATTGAATTACCGCCAGAAAGGATTATACAAGCCGTTTTTTTACCATCATTTACCAGCTTCATAACTTACTTATTATTTAGGATAATATTCAATTCAATTTTATTCGTAAGCGATATTGGAATTATGTGCAAATAAGGCTTTTTTCTAATCTTTACCACTGATGTTAATCACCAGGTGCTCTGACGTGCGTCATAAAGGGCAGGTGGACATAGTCGGAAATTGTGTTATTATTTCTTGCCTACGTAAGCAGGCCATTCCTGAAATAAAAAACGACAAATGATGAAACAAGTCAGCGACCGCTTGACCTCCTTGTTAGAAGAATGCAAATCCCTTGCATTCGACCTCAATTTTACATACGCAAAACAATGGAAGGCAAAATCAAAGTACAGACTATTAGTAGGCTACCTGCCTATTTATGTTCCCAGGGAGATTATTCATGCCGCCAATGGTTTGGCAGTAGGTTTAATGGGTGTGGGTGACCGTAAACAAATCATTAAAGGTGATGCCTACTACCAATCGTATATATGCCACCTGCCAAGGGGTATTATAGAAATGGCCCTTGATAGCAATCTGGATAATTTCGATGGGTTCTTGTTCCCGTCCATTTGCGATTGTGTGAGAAACCTGAGCGGTATGTTCAAATTAGCAAAGAGGGGCAAGTTTACGCGCTACTTCGATTATCCCCAAAACTTCGAAAAACATATCGGTGGTACTTTCTATCACGAACTGCTTCAAACTGTCATTGATGATATGTTTAAGCTGAATGACATGAAAATTACTACCCAGCACCTCAACGACTCCATCAAGCTTTATAACATTAACAGGAGTTTGATTGAGCAGATTTACAATATCCGTCAGGATTTTCCCTGGCGCTTGTCGGCTGTTGATGTTTATCATATCATCAGGGCAGGAATGGTCATTAATGTGGAGAAGCATAACGAAATGTTGCATGAAATTGTTGATCTGATTAGCGAAGACTTTGGCGAGCCAATGGACAATATAAGGGTAGTGATTTCCGGCTCATTCTGCGAACAACCGCCCATAGGCATGATTAAGTCTATTGAAATGGCTGGTTGCTATATAGTAGATGATGACTTTATGCTGGGTTCCAGGTGGATTCATGGTGATATAGATGCTACAAGCCACGACCCAATGAATGCCTTGGTAGATGCGTTTTTGACTCAAAGTGGCCCATCATCAGCCATATATGATGTTGGTAATCCTAAGGGTGCAAGACTGGTACAGCAGGTAAGGGACAGGAATGCTGATGGGGTTATTTTCTGTGCAGCCAGTTTCTGCGACCCTGCATTGCTTGATAGGCCTACACTTCAGAAGTCATGCGATGAAGCTGGTATTGCCCATATCAATTTCCAGTTCCATGAAAATACAGGCCAGTTTAAGGTAATCAAAGAACAGGCAGGTACTTTTTCGGATTCAATTAAGTTGTGGGTGTAGAAAATTCAAAATTCAAAATTAAAAAGTCAAAAGCAATCAGGGGGGAATCATCCTTTGATTTTTGAGGAAAATGTACCGCTGCCTAACAAATAAATAAAAATATTTCACACAAAATATTTATAAAATGAGCAATCCTAAGGAAGCAATAAAGGAAAAAAGCATGGTGATTCAGAAAGATATGCTTGCAAATCTTTTCACTGAATTAAGTAATGCGAAAGCTAATGGCAAAAAGGTGGTCTACACTTTTGTGCCTGGCAACTTAACAGAATTGATATTAGCAATGGATATGTTGCCTGTTTACCCCGAGATTAATGCACTTCAATCGGGTATGCGTAAAAAATCGGGCGGATATATTAAAGATGCTGAAAAACTGGGTTTTTCGGAAGATGTGTGCACCTATGTGAAATGTGATATAGGTATGATGCTCAATGGTAATATTGGCCCCACTGGTGAAAAATTACCAGAACCAGATTTGTTATTACTAAGCTACACGGGCTGCTTCACCTTTCTTAAATGGTTCGAAAATCTGGAAAAATTGTATCCCGGTGTAGAAATTGCAATGCTGCATACTCCTTACCAGGAAGATGGCGTAATCACAGACGACCAGATAAAATACATGGTAAAACAACTACAGGAAGATGTAATACCTAAGATGGAAAAGGTGGCTGGTAAGAAAATGGACTATGACCGCCTGTCTAAAATGCTGGATAATGCTGCTAAGGCCGAAGACCTGTGGGTGAAAGTGCTGGAAACTGCCAAGCACAGGCCATCACCAATTGACTCTTATTTTGCTGGTGTATACTACATGGGGCCATTGAATACTGCCTTTAGGGGAACTGAAGAAGCAGTAACCTATTACGAAGAATTGCTGAAAGAGGTGACCGAAAGGATGGATCAAAACCTTTGCCCCGTTACCCCTGAAGGAGAAATGAAGGAAGAGAAATTCCGACTGGTAGTAGAAGGCCCACCTAATTGGACCAATTTCCGTGAGTTCTGGAAGATTTTTTATGATATGGGTGCTGTTATTGTTGCATCAACCTATACCAAGGTAGGTGGGCTATATGACCAGGGTTTCAGGCATGATAAGGATAAGCCACTGGAAAGTTTATCAAGATATTGCATGGGTTGCTATACCAACCTTAACCTGCCACAAAGGGTGGACCTGATAGAGCATTATATTAAAGAGTTCAAAGCCGATGGCTTCCTGATTAATTCAATTAAGAGTTGTAACTCATTCAGTGCCGGACAGTTATTGATGATGCGTGAAGTAGAGCAGAGGTGCGGTATCCCGGTCGGTTTTATTGAAAGCGATCTGGTAGACCCACGTTATTTCTCTTATGCAAATATCAAAAACAGGTTAGAGTCTTATTTCCAGATGCTCGGCCAGCGCAAGGTGATACTGGAACAGGTGGAAGCAGAGGCGTAATTTTTAATCATTAACCAACAGAAACTCACGATAATGAACAAGTATTACTTAGGTATTGACCTTGGGTCAACTACGTCGAAGGCCGTAATCATCAATGAGCAGGATGAAATTATTGGCAGGGGTATCACTAATACCAGGGCGAACTATTCGGTGGCGGCAGATATAGCCAGGATGGAAGCCGTTTATAATGCCCGTTTCTCCATATTAAAGAGAAACCTTGCTAAGGAAATAGAATCTAAACCCCAGTACAAAAAATACCTTTCTGACCTGGAAAGTGTATTCCAGTATGAGCAATTCAAAGTAAGGATTGACAAACTGGGTGATGAATTACTGAAAACTTGTTACAACTATTTTGATGGTGAGCGTAGGTTGCAAATGATTGACCACCTAAGGATAATTCGTAAAACAATTAAGCCAAAGATTAAGCACCAATATATCTATGAAGATTTGGGATCTAAAAACCAGTTCTTCAGGGATATAGTATCTGAAAAATACAATGAGGAGGTAAATAAGTTCGACATTTCGATGTTCGAACCTCTGATGACCATTTGGGACAAGAGCATTACCGCGGCAGAGAATGAAATAGTTCAGTTTGATTTTGCCTCATTGATTACCCAGGCAATGGACTTGCTGAAGGAAAAATATGAAAACCTTCCTGATGTAGCCGAAGACAGGGCAATAGAATCAGAATCGAATTTTGATGCTGAAATGTATTTGCTGAAAGGTGACTTTAAAAACGTGTCTGAATCATTGAGGGAAAGGATTGACGAGGTAGCCTGCCTTGATTTCAATATTGAAAATATGACGGGTACAGGTTATGGTAGGGCATTGTTGCCATTCCCGCAGGAATGTATCAGGTCTGAGATTTTGTGCCATGCATTTGGAGCACATGCTATTTTCCCAAATACCCGTACCGTTCTGGATATTGGCGGACAGGATACCAAGGCTATCCAGGTAGATAAATATGGCCTGGTAACAAGCTTCCAAATGAATGACCGTTGTGCGGCAGGTTGCGGCAGGTACCTGGGCTATATAGCCGATGAAATGAGTATCTCGCTCAATGAATTAGGCCCAATGGCGCTGGAAGCAGAAAAGGAAGTAACCATTTGCTCTACATGTACCGTATTTGCGGGAGCCGAGTTAAGGGAACTAACCAATATGGGTGAAAAGAGGGCTGATATTCTTGGCGGTCTTCATAAGGCCATCATCATGAGGGCTATGTCTCTCATTGCCCGTTCAGGGGGTGTGTTCAATGAGTTCACTTTCACTGGTGGTGTGGCACGTAACCAGGCGGTAATTAAATATTTGGCCCAATTGGTAAAGGCTAATTACGGCGCTGATATAAAAATTAATATACATACTGATTCAATTTTTATGGGTGCATTGGGTGGAGCTATGTTTGCCCGCAGGAACATAAAAATAGACTTGCCATCAGCTAAGAAAGCAGGGGCAGTTGCCTAGTAATTGGCTGATAATGAATTGAGTGAGGTTAAATGAGAAAAATGAATTTCAAAGCAAAAAACTAATATAATATGTCCGAGCACGTATATACAATGGGGATAGATGTAGGGAGCAATTTTATTAAACTGGTTTTAATGGATTATTCTGATGACCCAAAATTGCTTGATAAGCATACCGAAAAGATACGCAAGCGTAATCCTACACAGGTAGCTGATGAAATGGTTCAGATAATGCTGGATAAGCATAATCTGAAATATGAAGATGTGGTTTACCTGGCATCTACCGGTGAGGGTGACCTTGTGAAGCGCAAACGTGGTCATTTTTACGGTATGACCACCCATGCAAGGGGTGCGCATTTCTTCTATCCCGATGCTAAAACCGTTGTGGACCTGGGTGCATTGTATGTTCGCTGCATAAGGGTAAATGATGAAGCCAAAGTGGAAGATTATAAAATGACAGGACAATGTGCTTCTGGTTCAGGTCAATTCCTGGAGAATATCAGTCGTTACCTGGGTCTGAGTATTGAAGAAGTAGGTGAGGTTTCATTAAAGGCTTCTAATCCCGAAATCTCTTCAGGTATATGTGCTGTACTTGCTGAAACTGATGTGATTAACATGGTTTCACGTGGTATTAAAACACCGGATATTATTAAGGGAATCCACCTGTCTATTGCATCAAGGGTAATCAAATTATTGGGTTCGCTTAAGGCTGAATCTCCTATTGTGCTTACTGGTGGTATGGCATTAAATACAGGTATGATACAGGCTATTGATGAAACTTTGAAAGAGGGCTCTAAGAAATTTGTCATCAAAGCACATCCTGATTCCATATATGCAGGTGCTATTGGTGCAGCTATCTGGGGTGGTTACCGCCATTTCAAATTGAAGGAGAAACAGGCAGTTGCAGTATAGTTTTTTACTCAGGCGGTAAGGCTCTTGCCGCCTGTTTACCCTGGCTTTTTGCCAGGATAAGATTTTTGATAGGTAGTAAACAAATAGTAATATGGAAGCAGCATTACTTGAACCCGTAATCAATACGGTTACTGAACTTGATTCATTGTTCAAACCAAAGTCAATAGCAATTATTGGCGCATCACAAAAAGAATTATCAATTGGTAATGTAATTATAAAGAATCTGGTTCATTATGGGTATACAGGGGCTATTTACCCCATTAATCCTAAAATGAGCGAGATAAGGGGCATAAAAGCATATACTTCAATTTTCGAAGTAGAAGGTGATATTGACCTGGCTCATGTTATAGTGCCTGCACCTTCTGTGCCTCAGGTTATAGAAGATTGTGGTAAAAAAGGCATCAAAGCTGTAATCATTAATTCGGCAGGTTTTAGTGAAATGGGCGATGAGGGCATTGCCCTGCAAAAGAAGTTTTTGGCTATTGCTAAGGAATATGGGGTGAGGATTTTTGGACCTAATTGCCAGGGTATTATCAATACCGACCCTGAATACCGTGCCTATTGCGACTTTACATTCACTTTCCCTAAACCGGGAAATATATCAATAGTAGCCCTAAGTGGGGGGGTGGGCGCATTTATTATGCAAAGCCTTTTTGACCTGGATACAGGTATGAGGTTATACGCCTCAAACGGTAATGCCTGCGATGTGTCTATTTCAGATGTGATCAGGTATTATGGCGATGATGAAGATACAAGGGTAATAATTCTCTATACCGAGGGGCTTTCCAATCCATTGGAGTTTATGGATGTGGTAAAGGAAGTGACTAAGAAAAAGCCAGTCCTTGCTATGAAGTCAGGAAGGACTGTGGAGGGAGCAAAAGCAGCAGCATCTCATACAGGTGCGTTGGCCGGAGTAGATATTTCTACTGAGCTCATTTTTGAAAAGATAGGTATTCTTTCTTTCCATAATGAAGAAGAACTATGCCAGGTAGCCATAGCTTTTGCCAACCAACCTATCCCACAGGGGAATAGGGTAGGTATCATTACCAATACTGGTGGCCCGGCAGTAATTGCCACCGATGAATTGGTGAATGCAGGTTTACAATTACCGGCACTATCTGAAAGGGCTAAGGAAATTCTGCACAAAACACAATTGCCCGAAGCTACAATAGGTAATCCTATTGATGTAGTAGCTACTGGTGGGGGTATTCATTTCAGGAGTGCATTGGATGTACTAATGGAAGAGGATGACATTGATTCGATATTTATCAATTTCGTTACTGCCCCATTCACCGACACTGATGAAGTAGCAAGGAATATTGTGGAAGTAAGCCAGATGAAGAAAAAGCCTGTCATCTGCAATTTTATGACCAATATGAGCCTGGAACGTTTTCAGGTTACCTCTCGTATACTAAAAGATGGAGGTGTTCCATGTTATAGCTTCCCAACCACCGCTGCCAAGGCATTGGGTGCACTATACAGGTATGGCAAGACCCGTGCGAGGAATATTGGTGAGGCTAATAACTTCAAGGATATTGACCATAACAAGGCTGAAGTAATCATGCATCAGGCAGTGAAGGATGGTAAACCATATTTGTCAGCAGATAGGGTTTATGAGCTTCTTAATGCTTATGGTATACCTGTAGCAGATTGGTGGTTGGCCAATGATATTGAAGAGGCGATGAGCGCCGCAAATGGAATGGGTTATCCTGTAGTGCTTAAAGCTGAATCTACAGAGATAGTTCATAAGAGTGATGTAGGTGGTGTGGCAATTAACCTGAAAAATGCAATTGATGTTGCTGAAGCTGCGAGTAGGATGGTAAATGTTTTCGGAAGTAAAAACCTGAAATTCTTTGTTCAGAAATTTATGCCGGGTGGTAAGGAATTGATAGCAGGTGTAAGTGTCAAACCAGGATTAGGGCATCTAATCATGTTTGGCCTGGGTGGAGTATATGTTGAAGTACTCAAGGATGTGGTTTTTAAAATAGCTCCTGTAACTAAAGTTGAGGCAGGCGAAATGCTGTCATCAATAAAAGCAGCAAAATTGTTGGATGGTGTAAGGGGGGAGAAGGGGATTAATAGGGACATGGCTATAGAAATTATCCAAAGAGTATCACAATTGGTTACAGATTTCCCTGTAATAACAGAGATGGATATGAACCCTATTATTGCCCTAAATGACAAGTTATTTGTGGTGGATGCAAGAATGAAAATCAGTTAAACAAAAAGATTTATGTACAAAATTGAATCAGCTAAACCTCTAAAGGAAATAATGAGTAGCTATTTTCTGGGCATGAAAGACCCCGGAAAAAAGTATGCATGGTGTACCAGCGTAGGCCCGGCAGAGTTGCTAAGGTCATTTGGTTTTGAAGTGCATTTTCCTGAAAATCATGGTGCTCTGTTGGGTACTACAAGAGCTGCTGGAGATTTAATTCCGGAAACAGCCCGCTTAGGATATTCGAATGATATTTGCTCCTACCTCACTGCCGATATTGGTTCTTACCTCAAAAAGGAGACTCCACTAACAAAACACTACGGACTGGATGGCCCGCCAACACCGAGCCTGATAGTATATAATACCAACCAATGCCGCGAAGTGCAGGACTGGTTTAACTATTTCGGTAAGGAACTCAATTGCCCTGTAATAGGTATTACCCCTCCCCGCCACCTCGATGAGGTGAAACAGGAAGAGATAGATGATGTGGCTACCCAGTTCAGGCAAATGATTCCTATATGCGAGCAGGTAAGTGGTGTAAAGTTTGATATTGACCGTTTTAGGGAAACTCTGCGCTTAAGCAAGGAAGCTACCGACTTATGGAAGCAGGTTTTATGGACAGCGACCGCCTCGCCTTCGCCAATTAGCTTTTTTGATGCAACTATACACATGGGGCCGATTGTGGTACTAAGGGGTACTCAGATAGCCAAGGATTACTATGGTATGCTACTTAAGGAACTACAGGGCAATGTGGCTAAGGGAATAGGTTTTTTGGAAGAGGAAAAATGCCGCATTTACTGGGATGGTATGCCAATATGGGGTAAACTAAGACCATTGTCTGAATTATTTATCCAAAATAATGCCGCCATCGTAGCATCAACTTATTGCAATAGCTGGGTGTTTGATGCATTCGATGAAAGGCATCCGTTTGAATCATCAGCAAAGGCATATACTGAGATATTCATCAATAGGAGCGAATCTGCCAAAGAACGTATCCTGTCGGGTTTGGTACATGATTTCAGGATTGACGGGATTATTTTCCATGATGCCAAGACCTGTGCTAATAATTCCAACTCACGTTTTGGTATGCCTCAACGCCTGAGGGAGTCATTGGGTATTCCAACCCTGGTAATAGAAGGCGACCTCTGCGACCTGCGTTTTTATTCAGAAGGACAGAGCATTACCAAGATTGAAACTTTTATTGAGCAAATAGAGTCATCGAAAGTTTATATTTAGTTATAGTAGTTTATCGTTTTGTGAAACAATTGTTTAGAATATTTTGAGATGCTGGAATTATGTATTGATTTTCATTAATGATGATGTGATATGAGCAACTTCGAACCTATTGATAGCATGATTGCCAAACTGCCTGATGGCAGTTTGATAGATACTAATGAGCTGGAACAGCAGGTGTTGAAGATTTGCCATTATGTGAAACATGTAGCGTTTTATCTCAAGGATGGGAAATCGCCAGTGGCAGTGATTTTCCCAAATCGCTCCTTGTTTACAAATCCTGATTATGTAAAATCGCCTGAGGAAGGTTGTTTCTGCCCCAGAAACCTACCTGAAATAGGTAAGTGCCTTACGGGCTGCATGCATTCACTGAATGATAAATTGCCTGCTACAAGTTCTAAACTTGATGCTGCGGTAATTATCAATACTGAATTATCAGTTACTGATGGTACGCTTAATCCCGCTGGTAATGTAATGCCAAAGAATATCCTCAAAAAATACAAAAACCATTTGGAGAATCTGTATGGGGCACAACTTTTGGTAAATGAGGAGGCATTTGAGATGCGCTTGTGTAATGATTAGTATGCTTGTATTTTTAAATTCATCTTTGTTATTTGAAATTATAAAATGAATCTGGAAAATAAATTAAGGATTGGAGTGGTAGGCCTCGGGCCGGTGGGAATGATGCTTGCGGTGAAATTGGTGGAAGCCGGATGCGAAGTGGCCCTATGTGATAAGGATGAATTTAAACTGAAAAAGATAAGGGAAGAAGGTATTGTCCTACAGCATGTATATCACTCTGCCACCAGGTTTGATAAGGTTTATAACTCGCTCGACCAGATGAGCCATATGGAACCTGATTACCTTATTTTCTCATTAAAATCTTACCATACAGCCAGTTCGGCTAAGGAAGCAGAAATATTAAAGTCTGAAAAACTCACCGTTATTGCAGCCCAAAATGGGATTGATGTAGAAGAATTATTGTACCCTGTTTTTGGTGAATCAAAGACTATGCGCATGATTATCAACTTTGCAGGTAACCTTGTTTCACCTAATACTGTAAGAGTATCCTTTTTTACACCACCCAATTATATTGGCTCGGTAGATGATGCAAGGGCAGTACAAGCGGCTCAATTTGCCAATACATTAAACTCAGTAGGATTTACTTCCGAAAATGTTGATTCTTTCGAAATCGTAAAACGGTCTTGGGAAAAAACAATTCTTAATTCATCCTTAAGCCCTTTGTGTGGTGTTGGCAGATTGACCATGGCAGAAGCCATTGCTGATGCCGATACCTGCGAACTAATAGAGCAAATAATACATGAGGGTATTGAGGTAGCTGAAAAGGAAAAAATCAGGTTCCCTGATGATTTCCTGAAAAAATGCATGCGCTACCTTAAAAAAGGTGGCGACCACTTCCCATCTCTTGCTGTTGACCTAATCAACAACCGTCAAACAGAAATAGACTATTTCAATGGTAAAATAGTGGAGTATGGCAAAAAGCATTATGTAAGAACATCCTTGAATCTCGCCTTTACCAATATGGTTAAGGCCATGACCAACAAGAATGTACTATCCAGAATGCCGGGGGTAATAGGTGAGGTAAACAAAAAGATTATCAACAAGGGCCTGGTAAATAATGACAGGTCGGCACTTTATTATAAAGAAACTAATTGTTTTCTAGGTATCGACCTTGGGTCGGCATTTACCAAATTCACGGTAATTGACGACATGGGTAATCCGATTTTCAGGTATATACTCCAGACATTGAACAAGGACAGGCAGGCAATGAAGCATGTCATCCAGGCCATACATGGTGCATTTAATATCAAATACAGTTGCGCTACCGGGTATGGTAGGAAGCATTTTTCAGATACCGATATTATCAAAACTGAAATTAATTGTGCTGCCGCAGGGGTATCTGAGTATTATGGTGGAATGAAAAACATATTGGATATTGGTGGAGAAGACATCAAAGTTATCCAGTGCGATAAGGATAACCATGTAGCCAATTTTTACATGAACGATAAGTGCGCCGCAGGTACAGGAGCCTTCTTATCCGAAATTTCGGAAAGGGCTGGTATCAACGATACCGATATGAGCAGCCTTGCAGCGCATTCTGAATACGACAAGGAACTAAATAGCTTCTGTACTGTATTTGCGAAGACCGAAATCATGAATTGGGTATTTGATGGCATGCCAGTAAGCGATATAGCAAGGGGCATTTATATCTCCATAGCCAATAAGGTTGGCAAGATGAAATTGGTACCAGGGCTACCCATTTATATGATTGGTGGGGTTATAGCCTACCATCCTTACCTGAGTACCATCCTCAGTACCAAGTTTGGTATGGAAATCAATATTGTAGAACATCCCCAATACATAGTGTCTTATGGTGCGGCAACCATTGCCAAGCAAAACTGGCATGAACCAGTTCCGGAAAATCACACAGAATCTCATGAGAAAATTAAAACTATAGGTTAGTTTATGAAAGCACATCACAGTAAAGAGAAGGGTTTTGGAATTATTTATGATGATATTTATTTGGTAAATGGCGCACGTACTGCATTTGGTAAATTATGTGGTAGCCTTGCCGGGGTATCGCCTACTGATTTAGGCATTTTCGCAAGCAGGGCCGCAATCCAGAAAGCTGGTATTTCGGCTGGTGATGTAGACCAGGTTATTATGGCCAATATTGGGCAGAGTAGCTATGATGCCTACTTCCTGCCCCGCCATATTGGTTTGTATGCAGGTGTGCCCAACACAGTGCCTGCAGTAATGTTACAGCGTATTTGTGGTTCGGGATTTGAAACAATTACTGCTGGTGCCGATCAGATAACCCTGGGCAAGGCTGATGTAACCTTATGCGGAGGAACCGAAAATATGTCTTTAGCACCTACAGTAAGCTATGGCAACAGGATGGGTTATGCCTTGGGTAGGGTGGAATTCAGGGATTTTCTTTGGGAGGCACTGAATGATACTGCTGCCGTACCAATGGGTAATACCTCTGAAAATGTAGCACGTAAATACGGGATTACCCGTGCAGAAGCGGATATTTTTGGTAAATTATCCGTTGACCGTGCCATAGCAGCTACGCAAAAGGGTTTCCTTAAAGACGAAATTGTAGCATTGAATAGTACAGTATTTGAGGCTGAATCATGCAAGCCACGTAAGGTTTCCCTGCCACGCAAGGTTGTTGATTTTATTACTGATGAAAATATCAGGGCCTCCAGTTTGGAAGATATGGCAAAATTGCCTACTGCTTTCGAAAAGGACGGGGTGCAAACTGCAGCTAATTCCAGCGGAATAGTGGATGGTGCTGCGGCTGCAATTGTCGCTTCTAAATCATTCCTCAATTCTTCAAACCTAAAGCCATTATCAAGGATTGTAGCCTCGGCTACTGCTGCGCTTGACCCTAAAGTTATGGGTCTTGGCCCTGTACCTGCTATTAGGCTCCTTCTTGAAATGACTGGTTTGAAAATTGAAGATATAGGACTGGTAGAAATTAATGAGGCTTTTGCCGCACAATTTATTGGTTGTGAGCGTGAATTAGGTTTGGATAGAAATATCTGTAATGTGAATGGCGGTGCAATTGCCTATGGCCACCCGCTTGCTGCTACCGGGTTGAGGTTGTCAGTTTCCCTTTCAAGGGAAATGAAACTAAGAAATGTGAAATATGGTATTGCATCAGCATGTATAGGTGGCGGTCAGGGGAATGCGATATTGTTTGAATTGGTGTAAGGAGTAGATAGTAATTAGTAGATAGTAGTTAGTCAATTCCAATATAGCATTTAGAAGATAGTAGTAAGCCAGACAGTTTTATTATGAACAAAAGGAAATCTACTTACCAGGAAATGTCTTTCTACTTTCTACTTACTACTTTCTACAATCGGCATTTAGGAATGTATTTATAATTAATAAGAACGTTGGCAATGAGTAAACAGAAAATTTATAAATGGCAAATGACTGAGCTGAACAAGGAGTTTAGCCTGGTTGAGCAGACAGTACCTGCCCTAAAGGATGGGGAGGCTTTGGTAAAGGTAGCCGGATGTGGTGTTTGCCATACCGATATTAGTTTCTGGCACCATGGGGTGCAGACCAAGCATGCCTTACCCCTTACCCTGGGTCACGAAATTAGCGGCACTGTAATTAATGGCCCTGATGAATGGCTGAATAAAAATGTGATTATCCCGGCAGTATTGCCATGTGGCGAATGCGAATTGTGCCGCAAGGGTAGGAGTAATATATGCCGCAACCAACTTATGCCTGGCAACGATTTCGATGGTGGCTTTGCTTCTCATATAATCGTTCCTGCAAGGTTTTTATGCCCGGTTCCGGATATTGTTTTGAAGAAGTACAGCCTGGAGCAGTTGTCAATTATTGCTGATGCGGTTTCTACTCCTTACCAGGTAATCAAAAAGGCAGAGATAGAAAAAGGCGACCTGGCAATTGTGATAGGCGTGGGTGGTGTAGGTATCTATGGTGCCCAGATTGCTAAAATATCCGGGGCTAAGGTTATTGCACTGGATGTAAATGATGAGAAACTGGCTATTGCCAAGGCAAATGGGATTGATGCAACCTTAAATATTAAGGGTCTGGATATCAAGGCAATAAAAGAGCAGGTTAAAGCATTGGTTAAGGAATTAAAAGCCTCTTCCTACTGTTGGAAGATATTCGAAATGTCGGGTACAAAGGCTGGTCAGGATGTCGCATTCAATCTGGTAACTTTCGCTTCCACCTTGTCAATCGTGGGCTTCACTATGGAAAAGGTAGAAGTTCGCCTGAGTAACCTCATGGCTTTCGATGCCAAACTTATTGGTACCTGGGGTTGCAAACCAGAGTTATACCCCGAGGTAGTGAACCTCGTAGCCAACGACCAATTGCACATAGATGAGTTTGTACAAACTTTCCCTATGTCGCAAATCAACGAAGTATTTAAAAATACACTGGAACATAAATATGTGAAACGTTCGGTGTTAGTACCCGACTTTAACAACTAAATTGAATAATTATGGATTTGAAAAATCATGACCTCTTTAAAATGGATTTTAAAGAGATTTTATTCGAAAAACGCCCTTGCCTTGATAGGGATGGCACACCTATAGAAGGATTGAATAATGCATGGATTATATTGAATAATCCTAAGCAATATAACTCATATACCACTGCGGCTATTAAGGAAATGATTATGGCATTCCGCACTGCATCTAATGACCGTAGTGTGGTAGCTGTTGTGCTTACAGCCGTAGGTGATAAGGCATTTTGTACAGGTGGTAATACTAAGGAATACGCCGAGTATTA
>CAIWHI010000673.1 GCA_903912435.1 uncultured Bacteroidota bacterium
GGTATACTTACAATATTTTCAATGTAGTGGTGTTGTGTAGGTTATAAAGTCATTATTTAGAGCCAATTTGGTAAGTATTTAGGTATAAATCCGAAATTTTTAATAAAATATTTGGTCAAATAAACAAAATCATTACCTTTGCACTCCCCAAAGACCAAAAGGGATTTAAGATATGCTGATCATCGATTCAAAAGATTGCGAAAACATTGACAAAGCGCTAAAAAAATATAAAAAGAAATACGAAAAATCACGTATTCTTAATCAACTGCGCGATCGCCAGTCATTTACAAAGCCTTCTATCAGGCGCCGTACCGAGATTCTGAAAGCTGTTTACAAACAGCAGATGGCTAATGGTGAGCTTGATGATTAATATTTAATAATTACCTAACACTAAAAATAAGTGTTAAATCGAAAATAAATTGTACCCGCTACCGTAAATTTCGTATATTTACAGTAGCGGGTTTACTATGTTTGAAGAAAGGCTGACAGATTTTATTCACTTCCTGAAATTTGAGAAAAGATACTCACCTCATACGGTACTATCTTATACCAATGACCTTGAACAATTCAGGGATTATCTGGCCACTAAATTTGATAGCCCGGAACTAAAGACAATTACCCATTTCCATATTCGCGGTTGGTTGGCTGGTCTTAAAGACAATAATCAAACACCACGTAGCCTCAATCGTAAAATTTCAAGCCTTAGTGCATTTTTTAAGCAACAGGTTCGCCTTGGACATATGGAAAGGAACCCTGTGCGCCAATTGCACGCACTGCGTGTGCCTGAGCGCTTGCCGGTTTTTCTAAAGGAAAAAGAAACACAAAATTTACTGGAAGAGGTGCAGTTTGACGAGGGCTTTAAGGGAGCTACCGACAGGCTTATCTGTGAGTTGCTTTACTCTACAGGTATGCGCCGTAACGAGCTGCAAGAGCTCAAGGAAGGTGATGTAGAGTGGGGGCTGAAGCAGATAAGAGTATTGGGTAAGGGTAATAAAGAAAGGCTGATACCCGTAAATGCTGTACTACTGGATAGCCTTAGAGATTATATACAGGAGAAACAAAAGTTACCTACATTTGATAGTGAGCATTTGCTGGTGCTGGAAACGGGATTGCAGTTATACCCTGTATATATTTACAGGGTGGTAACCAGATATTTGGGGGGCGTTACAACACAAAAGAAGAAGAGCCCCCACATATTGCGCCACACCTTTGCCACGCACCTGCTGAATAACGGGGCTAATATACAGGCTATAAAAGACCTTCTGGGTCATAGCAGCCTTGCTGCCACCCAGGTATATACCCACAATAATATTGACCGACTAAAAGAGATTCACAAGCAAAATCATCCACGGGGATGATATTATTTAACCATAAAAAGAAGAATTATGAATGTGCAAATCAGGACAGTGCATTTCGATGCAGACGCGAGGCTTCTGGAACATGTAAATGCTAAAATTGAGAAGCTGAAGACTTTTCACGACAAGATTATTGACGCGGAAGTTTATTTAAAGTTAGATAATTTATCCCAGCCTATCAGGGATAAGGTTGCAGAAATAAAAGTACATGTACCCAAGCATTCCTACTTTGTAAAGCACCAGAGTAAAACATTTGAAGAGTCTTTCGACCTTGCATTCGATTCATTAGTGAGCCAGGTAAAGAGGCAGAAAGAAAAGCACATGACCTACAATTAATTGGGCAGCCACAGGCTTACCTGCACAATCCCCGGCAACAGTATTGCCGGGGATTGTGCATTTTTGGGGGGTATCAAATAATTTTGTGAAATCGGAAGTATATTACTGAATTGAAACTTTATAGGGAATCTAATGGATTATATTGCACTAAATCAGTAATAGATTACTCATTTAGATTGGCTAAGAATTGTAGAAATTATTATTACTACTGGAAAGAAGGATGAAGTAATGAATACCCAAGCCCTCCTTCGCTACTATTCTCCACCATTTTTGAATAGATAGATAATATCTTTGCCAAAATTCCTTCAATGCGTTTATTGATTACCAATATAAAGCAGCTTTGCCAAACAGAAAGTGCAGGTAGTAGTATTGATAAAGTAAGCGGTGCTGATATGGCCAACTTACCCTCTATTGATAATGCCTGGCTAATTGCTGAGAATGGTTTAATACATAGTTATGGGGAGATGAAAGATTTGCCCAACTCCCATGCAGATGAAACAATTGATGCATCGGGGAGATTGGTATTGCCTGCCTGGTGCGATAGCCATACCCACCTTGTTTTTGCTGGGCCAAGGGATGGTGAATTTGTAGATAGGATCAAGG
This sequence comes from uncultured Bacteroidota bacterium, assembly GCA_903912435.1. Taxonomy (GTDB): domain Bacteria; phylum Bacteroidota; class Bacteroidia; order Chitinophagales; family Chitinophagaceae; genus Nemorincola. The sequence continues at coordinate 2,295 of CAIWHI010000673.1, forward strand.
GGCTTAGTTATGAGGAGATTGCAAGAAGGGGTGGTGGGATTTTGAATTCGGCCCGGAAGCTCAATGCTATGGATGAGACTGAACTCTATGAGCAGAGCCTGGAGCGATTACATAACGTGTGTGCACAGGGAACGGGGGCTATAGAAATAAAGAGTGGCTATGGCCTATGCCTTGAAGGTGAACTAAAGATGCTCAGGGTCATCAGGAGATTGAAGGAAAATAGTAGGGTTGCTATAAAGGCTTCTTTTTTAGCTGCGCATGCCTACCCATTGGAATATAAGGAGAATAAGGAAGCCTACATAAGGCTTATTATAGATGAAATGTTGCCAAGGGTTGCAGGGGAGGGGCTTGCTGATTATATGGATGTGTTTTGTGAAAAGGGCTTTTTTGGTGTTCCTGAAACCGAAATGCTATTAGAAGCTGGCTGGAAACATGGCTTGAAACCCAAGATTCATGCCAACCAGTTGCA
>CAIWHI010000674.1 GCA_903912435.1 uncultured Bacteroidota bacterium
GCCTTCAAAATCATTAGAATCAACAACCTGAATACCTACCGCAAACTGGTAAGGTATGGTTCTCTGGTAGAATGGCAAAGAAGGATTGCAGGTAATAGGGAAGAATGCATTATCAACTCCAAGACTATCGTGAGCAATAAAATAATAATTTATTACAGTGCCTAATGGTTGTCCCGGAATAGTACCAGAGAAGGAAAACAGAGCATTAGTCATAACCTGCGATGTCCAGCTACCAGTATCATTGATGCGGTAATAAAGGGTAAGGTCTTTAAAAAACCTGTTAGATATTAAGTCTAAACCTGCATTAACCATAATAGGTGTATGGTCAGGACTGGTTTTAATTTCGGCATGGGTAAATGTTGCATCACCTTCCAGATAGATACCATGTTTGGCAAATGCAGCTACAATCTGGCTATAATGTGGTGTACCATTACTCAGGTTATGGTCATTATCATCAGCCATCAAAGCGTCAATGAGTATAGTTTGGTAAACATGGCCTTCAGTACCATCCGGGCCATCAGGTACATCATAATAAACTTCAGTAAACAATTTTGTCATGGAATCAACACTACCAATATTTACACCTACATCCCACCAGCAGCCGGCTATAATCTGTCCATTCTTATGCGGGTCACCAAAAAAACGACGGGTATCCAGGTCTATTGGATATACCTGTGGTGTCATATCATATTTACGAATGAAACCCCCAAAACCTACGAATGAATTGGCACCAAGTATAGGGCTGCGGGTGATACTCATAGCCCAAATATCTGAACAAGCTTCATTTAGGGCACCATTCCTAATGGAGGACGAACCTGTGTGTATGGTGTACCAATGGTCGGATATTCCATGGCCGTATTCGTGATAGATAATATCTCCAATTTCGGAGAATGAATTACATCCTCCACCTGCCTGATAAAAATTGATATCAGTGCCGCTATAAAATGCATTACAAGTACCACTGGTAAGGTCTACATTGGTAGGCAAAGAAAAATCCATACCGGTAAAAGCAGGGAAATAACCCTTCATAAAATTATGTACCCTGTTAACGTGGTAATAAGCATTTATATGGCGATCGCTGCACGGGGCAGTGGTAGGATAAGTGTAGGTAGTGCCGGTAGTTGCTACTACCGTGGAAAAAGCAGGCATTTGGCCTGTAATACTATCAATAACAGTAGACCATTTACCGAATAGTGGTATAGCGGAGGTATTAGGCAGGGTAATAAGTGCATTGGCATAATAGCCGGCTGTATCGGTATAAAAAGTATCTACACCTATATTGAGGGCTAAATCAGGCAATGGCTGACTGGTGGATGGATTAAGAGTACCATCTTTAAAAACAACACCTTTCACTGTAATATCATAACCTGTTTCTTTAACCTCATTTGCACGGTACAATAGAGTTCCATTGGTAGCATCAACATAGCCACTCAATTTTAGTGGCACACTACCTGGCACATTACCACTCACCTTAAAATGCCATGCAGGGTGCAATTCATAACCATCCTTTACAGGCACCGGAAACCAGATCCATGATGCATCAATAACTGGGCTTGCAGAACAAGTAAAGCCATTAATATCGGCTATTGCTACCTTTTTGGCTTCATCAGTTGTCAATGTAGGCTTCAGCCCTTTAGCTGGGTGTCCATAATTACTCATTTGAATACGCTCCAATGTACCCTCTTTAGTAAACCTGAAACTTAACCTTGAAAAAACAACTTCATGATTAGCTATATACTGAACATAATACAAATAATCAGCTTTAGGACCAGGATAATTACTGGTTTGTTTCCATTCATTGTTAACGACACCTAAGCCTGCCAAATTATTGAGCATGCAATTGTTAGCCCTCTCGGTATTGTCATTACCCGATATGGCTACAGGTGTTCCAAATAAATCAGTAAATGTACCGTTCAGCTTATCAGTTGTAACAGCCCAACCTGGGAATTGTGAAGTTACAATCTTGTTTGTGGCACTTACGGCTGATTTATTTATGGGTAATGAATTAAAATTGCTAAAGGCCGACAAGTCATATGCATAACCTCTACTATGTGTATTTGATTGTTGGGCAATTGCTGGTATAGTTAAAAATAAGGTAGCAGCAACTACAAGATTTTTTATTGTCATATTTACTTGGTTTTTTTGTTAAATGTACTAACAATAGTGCATTCGAACAATTGCCAGTATGTTTTTATATTTATTTATTACTATAATTTTAACGTTTTAGCCTGGCTTTTGAATAATGGCAACACTACAAATGACAAGAATATCACTATAATGTATAAAATTGTTAAACTGTATTAAAGCTTTTGTAATTACCATCGGCTATTTCATACTTTTACACGATTAATTACTAACAATTCAAACAATATATACTTTTGAAAAATTATAGCCGTATTGCCTTCCTGTTCATTAGCCTTTGCATAGGTATCACCTTAATTACCGCTAGTTGCACCAATAAATGCGGGTCTATCACCTGCCAGAATGGAGGCACTTGTAATAATAACAAATGTGTATGCCCAACCGGATTTAGTGGCAATGCCTGCCAGACAGGCTGGAATGATGCTGCAATAGGCACCTACGACTGTAAACGCAGCAATTGCATACCATCCATAAGTGGTGCTACTACCTGGGTAAGTGCTGTAACAAGAAGTTCAACCAATAGTGGGTATACCATAAACATATCTAATTACGACAATTCTAATACCACTATAGTAGGAACATTCGATAGCCTTAACAGACTAACCATAGCACCAGTTGCAGGCTCATATGGCATTGATGCCAGGGGAAATTATAATGCGGGTGTAATATCTATGCAATACACAGTATCCTCATCAAGCGGCCCACAGTATAGCTGCTCTATGACGATGACCAAAAGGTAATTCTACAGAGTAGCGAAAGGCAATAAATTCATAAAATCAATGCGGGGAATCATTCTTGCGCCAAGACTTTCGAGGTGTGGGGTATGTATCTGACAATCAATCAATTGTATTCCCTTACTTTTCAATAGGTTTACACACGAAATAAAGGCAAATTTACTTGCATTAGACAGGAGACTGAACATACTTTCGCCATAAAACACATTACCCAGCAGCACCCCATACAGGCCACCTACCAGTTTATCACCCTGCCAGGCTTCGGCACTATGCGCCAGTCCTAATCTATGCAATGAGGTATATGCATTTTTTATGTCATGGCTTATCCAGGTACCGGGTTGGTCTTTCCTGGCCACAGTGGCACAATTATCAATTACCTGGTCAAAAGCAGTATTGACCCTAAACTCAAAAGCACCCTTATTGATTACCTGCTTCATACTCTTGCTCAGCTTGAGTTCATCAGGGAATAATACAAATCTAGGGTCGGGAGCAAACCACATTGGCTCTTCGCCTTCGTTATACCAGGGGAAGATACCATTTTCGTAGGCTAATATTAGTCGCTCTATACCAAGGTCGCCACCTACAGCCAGTAAGCCATCATCTGTAGCCTCATCAACCGGTGGAAACCAAATGTCTTCATCTAACCAATAAACCGCCATAATAAGGCCAAAGGTCTTAAATATGGGAGTAATATGCAAAAGTGGAGTTGGGCAATTGCAAAATGCATATTCTAACCAGAAAACTGCCATTTAGTAAGTGAAAATGCCCTTTTAAGTAACAATTCAGCCATAATGTCATTTAATAAAACAAATTTCGGACATAATGGCCGATAAAATGAAGTGGCATTTGGTTTGCAATACACTTATCAAATCAAAACAATAAAAACTAACGTTATGTACAAGAGAACATTTGGCATTGTGCCACGCACCTTTGGTGGATTTTTTGAAGATGCAGTTAACAGTGGTTTAAACCGCCTGAACGAAGAAGTGAGTGCTTATTCGGCTCCGGTAAACATCCAGGAAAATGAAAAGTCATTCGACCTGCACGTGATGGCACCAGGCTTGAAAAAGGAAGAATTCAAAATTCAACTGGACAAGCAGATATTAACTATCAGCTACGACCACAAGGAAGAAACTACCGAAGAAAACAAGGAAAACAACTGGATACGCAGCGAATTCCGTGTAAGGTCGTTCAAAAGGAGCTTTACCCTGAATGACAAGATTGACAGCAGCAAAATAAACGCTAAATATGCCGATGGCATATTGGTGGTAAGCCTTCCTAAGAAGGAAATACAGGAAGCACCAGTGCATGAAATTGCAGTAAACTAAGAGAGTTAATGGTGAATGATTAATGATTAATGGTGAATGGTGAATGGTGAATGGTGAATGGTTAATGGTTAATGGTGATTAGAGTGGTAAAATGAGATGTGAGAGTGTGTGTGAGCGAGTGAAATAAGGGCGGTGCGTAATGCGCCGCCTTTTTGTGTCAAAAAAAAATCCGGCATGCAATTTCCTGCAATACCGGATTCAATTTTCTAAGAAAAACTACAAAACCTATAAGCCGGATTCTGTTCTTCCATAAAATGGAAGAGGCTATCATTTATCTGGGACGCCATTCACATGCCGCCTCACGCTGCCAACCCACGAACATCCGGCGAGCCGCCGTCGAGCGTCCGCTTATTTGGCATTTCAGCACGCAAGGTTTACCCCTACACATTGTCACCAATGCATACCGTAGTCTCTTACACTACTTTTTCACCCTTATCCCGCTGTGGGCGGGACGGTTATTTTCTGTGGCACTGTCTGTTCCCCTACCCTTTTACAGGCAGGAGACCTACCCGTTAGGTAGTGCGCTGCTCTATGCTGTCCGGACTTTCCTCCATTGTTTCCAAAGGCGATAACCCGGTTTTGTAGCCCTGCGAAATTACATCTAATGAATGAGGTTTCGTGAGAACTAAACCATTTTTTAGCAAACAAACGATTAGAAGTCCTTAATTGAATAGGAAAATACACTACAAGAAAAACCCTGCCTTGAAAAGCAGGGTGTAAAGATAAATCAACAACACTATTCAAGTTACCATCCCATCACCAGCCCATCTAATTGAATTTCCTATATAAATTTCTTTTGGGCATAACCCAAAATTTAAAATCTTTCTGAATAATTAGTTTTAAAAATTACATGCCCATTGCAAACAAGCACAGCATGATAATACCTGTGAATATTGCTAATGGAATAGCGAAAGTTATTACCGGACCTACAACATTGATTACTTTTTCCATGACTATTATTTTTAAGTGGTTTGCAATAAATTAATCTGATAGGTATAATACCAATTGCGTGCCAAAATGAATAGACACTGATAATCAAGCAATTGTAAGAAACAGGTTAATTAAATGTTCTACAGGGTGGAAAATTTGTCCAGATTAAGGAATGATTTAACGAATGGATTGCTAAAGGTGGAAGATTTGTTATTTGTCATGGTTTCTATGATGTCCAAAAAAGTGACATCTACCCCATTATCATTGACTAATGGATTTTCATGGGTCACACCTTTTGTTATTTCACATTGAACCCCTTTGAGATTCACATACTCATTTATTCTATTCCTCCTGGTTTTCCCCTGGGCTATTCAAATTTTAGCCCTTCGGGCTATTAAATTCTATGAATATCAATATGTTTTGATTCCAACAAAAAACTATAACAAAAAAAATAACCCCCGGCCTGTTTGGGGCAGGGGTATATAGATTGGCAAATGCAAGGAAGCATATGTTGCATTCTACCTGATAGCAATGGGACATTGGCATTTAATTTTTATGCATTGCGGATATTGTTTATCCGGCATAAGGCTTCTTAAATACCCAATATATTACATCCCCATTGCAAACAAGCATAACATAATAATTCCTGTGAAAATTGCTAATGGTATTGCGAAAGTTATTACCGGGCCTACAACATTGATTACTTTTTCCATGATTGTATATTTTAGTGTTGTTAGATTAATTGATTTGATTAGTATATTGCCAATTACGTGCCAGAAACAACGCGCATTGATAATCAATTAGTTGTAGGAAATCTGGTTAATAATCCGTCTATAGGATGGAAAATATTTCTAGAAATTGGATTAATTTAACGAAAGCATATCTAAAAAAAAGGTGAGATATTTGCCATCAAAATTCCAAAATTTCGGCTAAAGCCTATCTAATTTTTTAATTAATCCACGGCCTAAAGGCCGTGGCTACTGAAGGCAAGACCTAAGCTCAAATGCAATAACTCAAAATAACAAGTATGTTATACCTCTAAAAAAAATAACCCCTGCCGGATTAGAGCAAGGGTATATAAATTGGCAATTGCACGGAACTAAATGTTGTATTCTACCTGACGGCTATGGGATGGGGGTATTTAATTTTTATGCGTTTCAGATAATGGTTATCCGGTATAAGGCTTCTTAAATACCCAATAAATTACATCCCCATTGCAAACAAGCATAACATAATAATTCCTGTGAAAATTGCTAATGGAATAGCGAAAGTTACTACCGGGCCTACAACATTGATTACCTTTTTCATGATCTTTATATTTAAGTGTTGTTAGATTAACTGATTTGTATAGTATAGTGCCAATTGCATGCCAGAAATAAAAGACATTGATAATCAATTAGTTGTCATAGAAGAGCTAATGAAATCCTCTACAGGATGGAAAATATTTCCAGATTCAGGACTACCTTAACTAAAGCATTACTAAAAGTAGAATTAGGTTTTCGACATTAAAATCGAAAAAACGTGGGAATAAGGCTATAACCCATTTCATTTATTATTCAATCCCCGGTCTAAAGACAGGGCAACTAATGGTACAAAAAAATATCGTTGGAGAACTAAATCTAAACAATAACCCCTTACGGATAAGGGCAGGGGTGATTGTTTTAGCAATTAAACAGGATTAACAGTTGCATTCTACCTTATAAGAGGTACAATATAAATGCATATAACATCCTATTGTTTAATCTAGCAAATAAGTATCCTTGTCAGTTGGCAATAGATTCAAATCTACTTCCATTCCTGCTATACCTTCAATAGAGCCGCGTATATGGGCGGCATTGAGGAGCACTTTTTCCAATTGCTTTTCGCGGGCTTTCCACATTTTCTCCATTTGATCGCGCTCCCTTGCTATTGACATTTTCATACCCATAAATCCTTCTCTAATGGCACTCCACTGTTCTGAGAACTCACCACTTACCAGATAGGTATAGAGCAGGGTCATTTTATCTCCCTTGTTTTCCTGGCTTTTCGTAGCACTAAATACTTTTATTATCAGCTCCCTCAACACATGCACCAATGCCCTCACCTCGCCAAAAGTACATATCCATATTCCGTCTTTCTCGCCAAAATTGGTCATATCTTTTGGCATGGCCTGGGTAACTATTACGGCCACATCGGCTCCTAAAACACGCATATCAGCCTTTAGTTTTTCTATCCAGTCCTGACTAAAGTCTTTGGTGCGTTTACTTTCAAAAATTATTTTACCGCATACATTACCGAAATTATTGCGCACTGTCTGAATACAATCTGCACCACGAACCCCTTTACCTACTTCACTTATGAGATCGAATGGGAATGAATTAGACAATAGTTGCTCCAGGGCCAATTCCTGCACCTCACCTTGCAATTGCATAGAGCCTTGCTCACTTTTGCGCTTCATTTCTTCTACCAGTTTGCGCTGGTCATCAAGCTGCTTATCCTTTTCCATTAGTTTCATCTGGAATTCGGTATCCCTTAGCTTACCCAATTCCTCCACCTGCCTGCGCTGCTCATCCATCTGCTTTTCCTTTTCCTTAAGCATTAGTTGATATTCAGCATCCTTTAGCTTATTCTTTTCCTCTTCCTCTTTTTTGATGATTTCAGATAATTTTTGCCTTTCCTCCATCATTTTGCGCTGCATCTCCAGTTCCATTTCCTGCTCTTTTGTCTTGAGCTCTTGCATGGCTTTGAGAAATTCCATTTCTTTTTGGCGGGCTTCTGTAAGTTTGGCTTCGTTCTTTTGGTTCGCCTCTTCCAGCATTTTTAGTTTGTGCTCAAAATCGGCACCTACTTTCACCGAAAGCTCCTGTGTTAGGCGGGTTTCCAAAAGTTTTTTATCTTCTTCCAGCTTTTTGGCCATCTCAGTTTGCTGCTGCTGAAAGTATTGCTCTCTCAGCCTACTAAGCTCCAGGTTTTTTCGCTCCTGCTCCTGCCATTGCAATTCCTTTTGCCTAAATAAATCCTCTTTTTGTTTTTCGGCTATGCGGTATTGCTCTTCTTTTTGCTTTTCCTGCAGGCGGTATTGTTCCTCTTTTTGTTTTTGGAGGTCGGACCACTTACGGTTGTACTCATTGGTGAGGTCGTCTTTTATTGACTGAGCAATACCGGCTTCGGCTTCGAACTGGGTTTTACATTTGGGGCAAGTGATAACTGTTGACATATGTTGCTGGGGGAAAATTATTGGTGAAAGTAATAAAATGAGCAATCAATAACCCTAATACAATTAATTAAAAAAATGGATAAAAAAATAGTAAATGGTTATAATATAAAAGCCGAGCCTTAAGGAGCGTCAATATTGGGCAAATGGGTTATTATTTCAGGAATAATATAGGTATGGTACCTACCTTGGTAGCTATAGGATAGTAGTGCTTTACCTTTATAAGCAATGGGTGGTTTATCCACTTTGTCTAACAGCTCATCCTCCGTAGGCATTCCTTCCCTCTGTGCATACTCGTTGTGAAATGTACCTACTTTAATTACATAATTGTAAATACCTGTACCTTTTTTATGATTTATTATTGTATTATTATTGGCTATAGAATCATCAATTGTGAGTTTGATGGCATATTTGCCTATCCATATCATAATGGGGATTGGCTCTTCCTGGCAATTAATAAATTCAATCTCGAATGTATAGTTTTCCCCGGTATGACCAGCTATACCTCCCGCCCAATCCAGCTCGGTAGCTCCATTTAATTTCAATGTTTGGGTGTAACCCATACATTGATATAAGAGTAACGTAATAAAAAGAAAAGTTAAACGCATCTTCATTTTATGGATAGTTTACTGGCTGCCCGAACGATGTAATTTTATCAACTATAAAATATTTTTCTTCTCCTTTATACTTATATGACAGCAAAGCTATGCCACTATACTTAAAAGGCGGGCTGGGTTTTACTATTTCGGCTGCTTTTTTTTGAGAATTTGGATACTCAATTGGCTGCTTTTGATCATCGGCATATGAGTTAGCTCCATAAATGCGCATTATGATTTTTTACCTTCTTTTGACCATAGAAAATTATAAGCTACACTAGGAATTGATTTATTAACCAATGCAATTGGCTTGTTACCGATCCACAAGGTATCGGGTTCTGGTACATGCTTTCCATAATGGGTAAACACAACAACAAATTCATAGCTTGTTCCATACCTGCCTGCTATACCCCCGCTCAAGCCTGTAGCGTTTGAATTAATAAGTTTTACCTCCTGCCCTGCACATAGTATGGGCAAGATCAATATACAATTAGACAAAAGAAATGTAAATATCCTTAGCAGTCGAACCATATTACAATTATTAAACTCAACCAGAAAAATTAAAAGAAAATTTAATTTTTCTGGCTACTTCCTTTGAATCTTAGGAATTTTCCTATTTTAGTTTATAAACAACAAAATCACCTACGGTATTGTTTTTCTCATATTTAGCCTGCAAACCTGGTGGTAATGGCTCCTGTAAATTGGTAACATAGTAATCTTCTTTACCAGTAAAAACCCTCTTGACCTGGCATCCGTTTTTTAAGCAGAGGTAATACCAAAAGAAAGTTTCATAGGAATAGGATACAGTACTACCTTTTGGAATTTCGAGGATGCCAAGTTTCATAATTACACTGTAAAAATCATTTACTGGGAAGTGACACATATAATGTACAGAATATTCTCTGTTTTTTAAAAGGAAGTTTACAGAGAGTAGTAAAATTATGCAGGGTAAAACCAATTTGGCCAAGAGATGCACACGGAATTTAGCTGCAAATGCGTTTAGCAAGATATATATAGAATAAATACACAAAGCCAGGGTGATGCTAAACTGGCCGGGGAGCGTTCGGTCTAGAGGGAATGATTTCATAATTACTGCCAGAAAAATACAGGCAAGCCACATGAGCATGTAAAACAGACCCAGGCAGCGGATTAAAAATTTGCGGTTGAATAACAAGCTAAGGGGCAGTAGAAACAGCACTGTTTCTATTCTATAATGTTCTGGAACAAATAAGGAGAAACAATATAAAAGGAAATTTTGCGCTGTAGGAATAGTTTCAGAAAGCAATTGGGAAAGGGTTTTGCCTGAGACCACATAAGTATTACCTGTGATTGCCCCTGAGCCAGAAAAACACAGGCAGGGCAGGTAAAAAAGGAAAACAGCGATTATTAAATATAGCTGGTACTTTAGCAGTAATAATCCATCCGTTTTATGCTTCAAAGTATAGAGAAACGCAAAAGCCACTATTGCTGCATGGAAATATAAAAAGGTTGGGACACATGCATAGCCCCAGACACAGGCAAAACACATAAACGATAACCATTTCCGAGCCCCTGAACTTATAAATTTATACAGGCTTATTAAAGCCCACCAAGCTGCCATTGCCTGAAGTTCATAGCCCCTGGCCTGGAAGCTGAAGCCCCATAGCGGAAACTGAAGAGCAAGCGCTAGAGCAGCCAGAAAAGCAAGCCACCCCGGCATAAAGTATTGCCGCAACCATTGAAATGCTAAAAGTAGGGTTAGCCAATAAGCAAAAAGAGAAATTACCCTACCGGAAGCTACCTTATCGGTGAACGAATGAAACAAAAGGTTATTGAGCAGGTTGAATAAAATATGATTATTAGGGAGCATGTAATAGGATAAAGTAATAAACGGATGTACTCCTGCACAGTAAACCGCTGAAAAAACTTCGTCATTTGATGGTGCAACCAACGATTTTCCCCATAGTGAGGCAATAGTAGCCAACAAAAGTAGGAGGCAGGGCATAATAAGGCTTTTAGTATTAAGGGTCAAGTCCGTTATTGGAACCTTAAGATTTTTAATCCTACTTAGCCTACGCCAGCTACACCACACGCCAGAAATGGCAATAGAAATTGCGATACTACAATATATATTGCCTATTGATTTTGTATGGGGTGTAAAGAATTGTGTTGTCCAGAATTCTTTACGGTAAAAACTTTCACATAGCCCAAGATACCAGTTAGAAAGCCTGCTATAAGTGCTTACAAGATAAACTATGCAAAAGTAAATTATAGCCAGGAAGCATGGTATAATGCACAACCATAATCCCCTTTCGATTAGTTTAGTATTCAGTTTTATTAAAATACGCACTGTGATAACATTTATAGTAAAGGTATTGAATTAGTGAAACTTTCAAAATAACCTTTACTATTCAGTTGGAGTTTTAATTGCTGTAGCGGGTGTCACTGCGTATCAATAACCGGTGCAGGCGGTATGCCATTGGGCTTGCATGGATATCAGCCATCGTTCTTTGAATTTCGGCCTGCGACCGGCTGAATTGTGTAGATATGAGTGATCCCCCGAAACACCTTAGCAAGTGAATTTCACGGTTTCGCACCCCACCTAGTGTTTACGTAACCTTTAGGTAACTTACAGGTAACCCGGAGGTAATTTTTAGTTAACCTTGGAATCAGACTTTTGCATCCAAATAAAACTACAAAAAATGAAGAAATTTTTATTCGCAGGAACATTATCATTATCGGCCTTATTTATGATGCCAGCTATTAGCCAGGCACAAGGCACTTTAATCCATTATTGGAATTTCAACAATTTCACTAGTGCTGTACATTTACCAGCGGTTGCTAGCCTGGGTGCAGATTTTTCAGTTTTAGATACAGCTAAAGCAAGGGTAACTTATATCCCTATGCCACCGGGAGTATCGTCATCTTACGCTTCGTATTGCGATTTCGTAACAGGGGACACTACTAATGCAAGGATGGCAGCACCAGCAGGTAATGGTTTCCGTGCAAGGAACCCAAGTGACAGTATGGAATTACTGATGTATATCCCATCTACCGGATATGGCAACTTAAAGCTGAGCTATGCTTGCCAGGCTTCAAGTACTACAAGTGGACAACTGCACCAGATTTTCTCTTATAGCGTAGATAGCGGTAGCACATGGATATCAAGCGGTTCAGGACTTTCTGAGTGGGCTGATAGTGCATGGTTAACTTTTAATATTATTACTGTCCGCATCAATGATGTGGCGGCTTATGATAACCGCAAGCTGGTTTTCAGGATCACTTTCAATGGCAATACATCAGGCACAAGTGGTAATAACAGGTTTGATAATGTTACTCTTGATGGCGACACTTACCATACAACAGGTATAGCACCAGTATCTGGTATCACTGCTGAGTTATTCCCTAACCCAGTAGTAGAAAACCTTACTGTTACTACAAACAATGAATTAGCTAAAGTTGTAACTGTAGTAAATGCTTTCGGACAGACTGTATACACTACAAACGAAAATAACCGTGTTATCAATATCAACACGGCAACATTCACTCCAGGTAACTATTTCGTTATCCTGCAGGATGCTAAAGGCAATACTACAAAGCAGGCTTTTGTAGTTGCTGGTAAATAAGAATCTATTCTCTTAAAATACATATCTCCCAAACTAGTAATTATTACTGGTTTGGGAGATATATTTTGGGGGGGCATCCAGAGATCGGGAGATTTCAAGCCTCCAGAACGTAGTCAGGAAACTACGCCCAACCACAATTGCTCATATGAGTATTCGAATACAAGGTCCACAACAAGACATTCGGAAATCGCGAGATTTCCTGCCTACAGGACGTAGTCAGGAGACTACGCCCAACCGCAATAGCTCATATAAGTATTCAAATACAAAACCCACATTAAGACATTCGGAAATCAGGAGATTTCCTGCATCGAGGACGCAGTCAGGAGACTACGCCCAACCGC
>CAIWHI010000675.1 GCA_903912435.1 uncultured Bacteroidota bacterium
GTAAATATATGAAATTTTCGTTTCATCATTTAACATTGTTGCTCCATTTTTGATGGAATTATGGCATTTAGGAATTAAGGCCAAAGGATTAAAGGATAAATGTGTTTACTTTTTTCCTAAAGACAGTCCTTCTGCCAATATGCACAGCCGTGGATAAATAATTATGCATTATAATGGGGCTTGTAAGCCGGGGTGGTTTATTATCAACTAATTTTGCAACCCTGTATGCGGTTTCCCCGTTTTTTATTTTTTATTTTTTCATTGTTGGCCTGCACCACCTTGCAGGCTAGGGTGCAACCTGCCCTATATGGCATTTATGCCATGCCCGATACTGCCTACCTAAGGGCGCAGGGCAAGATTAATGCCGATACTTTTATTGCCAACCTGCCGGTGCTGAATGCCAAATATACCATTAACGATATTGAGCGCCCCAGGGTTTACGAATCGCAGACTGCCGACTTTTACCTCCTTTTGTTTTTGTGCATCATGCTGGGCCTCATAAGGTTTATGGATGCCCGCTACTTTATGAACCTGTGGCGTGCTTTCTGGAACCCCACATTGAGCAACCGCCAGCTTAAAGACCAGTTGCAGAGTTCGGCAGTGCCCAATTTCCTGATGAATATATTTTTCACCTTTGCAGGCGGGGCCTACATCTATTATATTGTGAAGTTTTTTACACCCCACCGTTCGGGGGTTATACCGCCTTCCTTATTGATTATTATGCTAATTGGGGGTACGGGAATTATTTATTTGGCTAAGTTTGCTGCCATAAGGTTTAGCGGTTGGGCGTTTAGGGTTGAGGGGATTACTGAGCATTACCTGTTCAATGTGTTTTTGATTAATAAGGTATTAGGTATCACATTAATTCCGTTTATCATTATTCTTGCCTTTGCCGACCACCAGTGGGCGCAGCAGGTGGTGGTGCTTTCCTTTGTTGTGGGCGGGGCCTTGCTGGTGAATAGATACATGCGTTCGTGGCAGGTTTTTGGCTCATTTTTCCAATATAGTAAATTCCATTTTTTTATGTACCTTTGCGCCTCGGAATTATTGCCGTTAGCAGTATTGATGAAGTTATTGGTGAAAGGGTTAATGTTTTACTAGGTCAATATCATCATTTTTACTCAAATTTCCGAGGTTATTTCCGGTAATCTTTACGTATAGCTAGCATTGTTAACTTTTAAACAAAAGGCGATAAGAATAGGGAATGAAAATAAGTAGTATATTAATTACGCAGCCACGGCCCGAAACAGAAAAGTCACCATACTTCGACCTTGCAAGAAAATACAGCCTTAAGCTGGATTTTCATGCTTTTATCAGGGTTGAGGGATTGAGTGGAAAGGATTTCCGTAAGCAACGTATTGATATTGCTGAATATACTGCCATCATTTTTACCAGCCGCCATGCCGTTGACCATTTTTTCAGGATTTGTGAGGAGTTGAAATTCAAAGTGTCGCAAGACATGAAGTACTTCTGCATTACCGAAGCCGTGGCTCTTTACCTACAAAAATTCATTCTTTACCGCAAACGCAAAGTTTTCTTTAGTGCCGATGGTAGTAACCAGGGCCTGTGCGATGTGATTGGTAAGCACAAGAACGAAAAGTATATCCTGCCCTTATCTGATAGTACCAAGAATGATATTGGCCTCTATCTGGTAAAACACGCTATAAAATATACCGATGCCACCCTCTACAAAATGGTATCTAATGATATTGCCCCGGTAATGGAGCATAATTATGATGTGATTGTTTTCTTCAGTCCGTATAGTGTGCAGACCTTGTTTGAGCATAATCCGGAATACAAGC
Source organism: uncultured Bacteroidota bacterium (assembly GCA_903912435.1). Classification (GTDB taxonomy): domain Bacteria; phylum Bacteroidota; class Bacteroidia; order Chitinophagales; family Chitinophagaceae; genus Nemorincola. Next base: position 1,803 of record CAIWHI010000675.1, read on the forward strand.
AGAACAAA
>CAIWHI010000676.1 GCA_903912435.1 uncultured Bacteroidota bacterium
ATCCTGAAGATGAGCGTTATGCCCATCTGAAAGGTAAATTCTGTTTTGTACCATTGATTAACAGGCGTGTACCCATCATTTTCGATGAGTATATCGACAAAGAATTTGGTACAGGTGCATTGAAGATAACCCCTGCCCATGATATTAATGACTACAACCTGGCCCAGAAACATGGCCTGCCTGTAGTAGATACTCTGAATGAAGATGGCACTATGAGTGAGGCTGCCCAATTATATATTGGCCAGGATAGGTTTGTGGTACGTAAGGCGATTGTAGAAGACCTAAAAACATCGCGTAATTTTGTAAAAGAAGAAGAATATAGCAACCAGGTAGGATTTAGCGAGCGTACCGATGCGGTTATTGAGCCAAGGCTGAGTATGCAATGGTGGTGCAATATGCAGGAGCTGGTGAAACCAGCCCTGAAAGCAGTAGTAGAAGATGAAGAAATAGAGTTCCACCCGGCTAAGTTCAAGAATACTTATAAACACTGGATGGGTACCATCAGGGATTGGTGTATCAGCCGCCAGTTGTGGTGGGGACAGCGTATACCTGCCTGGTATGATATGGAAGGTGGGCTTTATGTGGCCCAAACCAGCGAAGCTGCCCATGCACAATATACGGACAAAAAGCCTGAACTAGCCTCCAAACACCCTGAACTAAGGCAGGATGATGACGTGCTGGATACATGGTTCAGTAGCTGGTTGTGGCCAATGGAGGTTTTTGGATGGAATAAAGATCCTAATAATAAGGACTTAAATTACTATTATCCTACCAATACACTGGTTACAGCACCTGAAATCATTTTCTTCTGGGTAGCCAGGATGATAATGGCAGGCTATGAATTCCTGGGGAAGAAGCCTTTTGATAAGGTGTATTTCACAGGTATCGTGCGTGATAAGCAGGGTAGGAAAATGAGTAAATCGTTGGGTAATTCGCCCGATTTGCTGAAGATGATAGATGATTATGGTGCGGATGTGGTGCGCTTTAGTGTGGTAATTACATCGCCTGCCGGTAATGATTTATTGTTTGATGATGCCCAACTGGAGCAGGGCCGCAATTTCTGCAATAAGATGTGGAATGCCATGAGGTTGGTGAAGGGTTGGGAAGGACGCTGTGAGGAAGGACTGGATGATAGCCAGGTGAAATTTGCCATGGACTGGATGGATGCACGCCTAGCAACTGTATCGCAGGAATTGACAGAAATGATTGCCGTGTTCAGGTTGAGCGAGGGTTTGAAAACCATCTATTCACTCATTTGGAATGACTTCTGTTCATGGTATCTGGAGTGGGTTAAGCCGGGTATGGAGCAACCAATCTCTAAAAATGTATATGACCGGACAATAGCCATTTTCGAGCAATTGCTGCAGTTAGTGCATCCTTACCTACCATTTGTTACAGAGGAAATCTACCATATCCTTAAGGATATGGTAGGAGGTGATGACCTGATTAACAGGCAGTTACCTGTGCTTACTGCACCTGATGCACAAATATTGAAGGACGGACTGATGTTGCAGGAATTAATTACTGCTTTAAGGGATACCCGAAATAAGAATCAGTTAAAACCCAAGGACCAGATTAAACTATTTGTTGATTCTGATAATCAAGGTTTTTACAATAAGGTACAGGATATCCTCAAAAAGCAGATTAATGCCGGAGAGTTATCATTTACTACTGAGCCAAAGCAAGGAACAATTTCAATAGTAGTACAGACAGATAAGCTTTATATTGAAGCCGCTGCAACTGCCGGTATTGATACTACTGCCCAGAAATTGCAGATGGAAAAAGACCTTATTTATTACCAGGGCTTTATGGCGAGTATCGACAAAAAGCTTAGTAATGAGCGTTTTGTACAAAATGCCAAACCTGAAGTTATAGACAATGAACGTAAGAAATATGCCGATGCCCAGGCCAAGATTAAGACAATTGAGGAGAGTTTGGCATTGTTGTAATAAGTAATTTGGTGATAATCAACTTTAAATGTGGCTCGTAATCGATTGATTACGAGCCACATTTGTGTTGTATTACCTAGTGATATTTTTTTGATGTTTTTAGGGAATTGTTCTCTATGTGACTTTATTAGTAGTATAGCTGAGGTTCTTTGAATTCCGGTCGCAGACCGACTTATTTGTGTAGATACGAGTGATCCTATTTGAACACATGCGCCAGGGGATTATTTAAGCTAAATTATCCTTTTTTAAAAATAACTATAAACCTAGGGTATTTAATAACGGTAATTTATCTTTAGCCCCTAATCTGAACTATGAAAGTAGCCCTAAATATTATTGTGTTTTTTTGTACTATTGTATCCTCGTTTGGACAGGAGTTATTAAATGTGAAATTTGGCGAGATTTCTAAAAATGATTTATTAGTAAAATCTTATCCTATTGATACGAATGCAAATTCAGTGGTTCTTTATGAAAAAGGAGATGTTTCGTTTTTTGTAAATAACCGTGGATTCTATTCTATACAGTATAATATTTTCAAAAGAATACATATATTAAGGAAAGCAGGGTATGATTTGGCAGATGTTGAGATACCGCTATATTATGCAAAAGGGTATGATGAAAGATGCGACCACATAAAAGCGGTAACTTATAATCTAGAAAATAATGAGGTTACAGAGTCGCATATGGATAACAGTAATGTTTTTCTTGAAAAAGTTGATTTAAATCACCTACTGAAGAAATTCACATTGCCAAATGTAAAGGAAGGCTCTATTATAGAATATAAGTATACTGTGATTTCAGATTATATACACTATTTAGAACCATGGAGTTTCCAAAGTAAAGAAGTGCCCAAATTGTGGAGCGAGTATAATATTAGTAAGCCTGAATACTTTGATTATATCGTGATTCCCAGAGGTAATCAATTTTTCCTTATTAATAAAAAGGAAACCAAGACTGATGATGATACAGTAAATGGGAATGCAAAATCGGTATCCGGGAGTCAAATTGGGGTGTCCCGAAAAAGGAAAATATCAACATGGGTAATGAAGGATGTTCCCAAATTGAAAACTGAAAGTTTGGTGTTTTGTGCTGATAATTTCCTCTCCGGCATAGATTTTAGCTTGGATAATATTAATTCTTCTCTAAGTATAGGTAAGCTAAATAATAACTGGCATGATGCTATTAAAACCTTAATAGCTAATGAGCATTTCGGGGCTGATTTGTCAAACAAAAATAATTGGCTTAGTGATGAAATTGATCCACTAATAAATGGAAGAAATTCCCCATTAGCTAATGCGCAAGCCTTATATAATTACGTAAGGGATAATTACAAATGCTTAGGTAAACCCCAATACATTTATATGAGCCAGACACTAAAAAATACCGCTAAAAATCATAGCGGTTCGGTTGCTGAAATAAATTTACTTTTTACAGCTATGCTTAAGCATGCCGGCATTGAGGTGGAACCTGTAATATTAAGTACCGCTGATCATGGATATGTTTTTCCTCTGTATCCAATATTGTCAAAGTTCAATTATGTGATAGCCAGGGTAAGGATGAATAATACATATTATTATCTGGATGCTACAAAGCCATTGAAGTTTGGGATATTGCCTAAGGAATGTTATAATGGACATGCGGTAGTAGTGGATGAAAATGCAACACCTATATCTTTTTCTGCTGACTCAATAACAGATAAATGTATATCGGCCACCTATATCACCTTCGATTCGGGAGCAGGCTGGCAAGGTGAGTTTTGGAGATCGCCAGGTATGTATAGTACATGCGACATAAGGAAGCAAATAAAAGAAACCAGCGAGGCTAAGTATTTTAATGAAATTAAAAGGCAGGTAGGAAATGAAATTGACTTTGATACAAAATCAATAGATTCTTTGAATAATCTGGATGCATCATTAGTTATCAGGTATAACTTTAAAATGCCACAGGCTAACTCAGGTATCCTTTATTTCAATCCAAATACAATGTTCAGTTTGAAATCAAATCCTTATTTTGAAACAGATAGAATATACCCGATTGAGTTACCTTATAGAATAAATGAAACTCATATTGCTAATGTTATTATCCCTAAGGGATATAGGATTGAAGAAATGCCTACATCGGTGAGGTATAAATTAGGAGAGCTGGAAAACAGCTATTACGAATACAACATAGATACAACAACAACAACAATTACCTTTAAGTCGGTATTGAAAGTGAATAAGGCATATTTTCCGCCTGAGGATTATGACTTGCTAAAGGAGTTTTACAAAATGATCATTAAGAAGGAAAATGAGCAAATTGTATTTAAGAAACGATGATAAAATACAAGCCTTTTTGATTTTTGAAAAATATCTATAATTCTATGGTTTCCAATATCTGTATTTTATCTTTAGACCTTAAATCACCATATGAGAATTGCTTACCTGCTTTTAGTTTTTGTCTATTTTGTTCAATCCTCATTTGGTCAGGAATTAGTGGAAGTGAAGTTTGGTGATGTATCTAAAAAGGACCTGTTAGTAAAATCGTATCCTATTGACACCAATGCTAATGCTGTGGAACTCTATGAAAAAGGAGATGTTTCATTTGTACCCAATAACAATGGGTTTTTCGCCCTTCAATACAATATATTTAAGAGGATACACATACTTAAGAAGGCAGGCTATAATATGGCTAATGTAGAGGTGCCGCTGTATAATTATAATGGAGCTGATGAGATATGCGACAATGTAAAGGCTGTAACCTATAATCTGGAAAATAGTCAGGTTGTTGAGTCTAAGATGGATAATAAGAGTGTTTTCCTGGAAAAAATAGATTTTCATAACCAGGTGAAGAAATTTACTTTGCCTAATGTAAAAGAGGGTTCTATTATAGAATATAAATATACTATAACTTCCGATTTTTTAGGCGCCATTGCACACTGGAGTTTCCAGAGTTTTAAAGTTCCCAAATTGTGGAGCGAGTATAATTTGAATGACCTTATTTTCTTGATTATTTAATGATTCCGAAAGGCAATCAATTATTTTATATCAATAAGAAGATTACTAAAACAGAAAATTACCATGCTAACTTGCGTCAGAATGCAATTACAAATGAGAATAATTCATTTTCATGTGATGAGACAAGGGCAACCTGGGTAATGAAGGATATGCCTCAATTGAAAATTGAGAATTATAGTTTTGCCCCTCAGAATTTTCTTTCTTCTATTGAATTTAAATTGTCTGCGATGAGGCAACCACTTACCTCACGCGATTTAAAACAAACATGGCCTGATGCAACCAATAAATTGATGAGTAGCGATAATTTTGGCTCAGGAATATATAATAACAATAATTGGCTGAATGAAGAGGTCTCACCATTAATAAAAGAGGGTAATGATCAATTAGTGAATGCCACGAGAATTTACAATTATGTAAGGGATAACTATAAATGTACAGGGAAATCGCACTCCATATATTTAAGCCAGTCTTTAAAGACAACATCTAATACTCATAAGGGTTCTGTGCCTGAAATTAATTTGTTGCTTGCGGCCATGCTTAGGTATGCCGGATACAATGCAGAACCGGTAATATTGAGTACCACTGATAATGGTTATACCTATCCACTCTATCCTATATTGACGAAGTTCAATTATGTGGTTATAAGGGTTCGGATCAATAATTCCTATTATTTTTTGGATGCAACACAGCCCCTTAAGTTTGGTGTTTTGCACCCTGAATGCTATAACGGGCATGCAAGGATTGTAGATGAAAATGCCACACCTATTGCATTTCTTTCTGATTCTATTACCGATAGGGGTATATCATCCTTATTTATGACTTACGATTCCACAGGTAGCTGGCAGGGGAAGGTTTGGCAAACACCCGGTATATATAAATCAAGTGATATAAGATGGCGAATTAAATTTACCAGTGAGGATGATTATTTTAAAACAATTAAAAAGGGGGTGGATAATATTATTGTATTTATTTCAAAATCTATCGATTCGGTTAATAATCCTGATGTGGCATTGAAAATTAAGTATAGTTTTAAAACCGCACCTGAAAAATCGGATATACTATATTTCAATCCGATGGCCCTATTTGCATTAAAGTCAAATCCATTTTATGAGGAAGACAGGAAATATCCTGTGGAATTGCCTTATAAGACCGATGAGACCTATTATGCAAATATGCTGATACCTGCAGGTTACAAGATTGATGAAATACCATCATCGATGAAGCTGAAATTAGACGACAAAGAAAGTGGTTACTTCGACTATATTATTGATACCACAGCTACTACCATTGCTTTTAAATCGGTACTGAAAATGAATAGGACTTATTTTTATACCGAAGATTATGAATTACTAAGGGAGTTTTACAAAATGGTTTTAAAGAAGCAAAATGAACAAATTGTATTTAAGAAAAAGTAGTTGGCTTTTATTGTTGTTTATTTTGAATGTCAGTCTTAGTTATTCAAAAGAGAATAAGTATGCTGTTAGTGAGATCCCTGAGCATTTGCTGAAGAATGCCAATGTGGTGAAACGCTATGAGTCTATACACTTTAGTGTTAATAAAAATCATGAAACTTACCTAACGAAAAAGTACGCGCTAACTATACTTAATGAAAAAGGTGCTGATGAGGCGGTTTTTGTAGCTTACTACGACAAACAGTGTAAAATAAAATACATGCATGGCACGCTCTATAATGATATAGGCGAGGAAATTAAAAAGGCAGGTGGCAAGGATTTTATTGACCTAAGTGGTGTAAATGATAATAACCTTATGGATGATGTGAGGGTTCGCAGGTTGAAATTTTCGTATTATTCATACCCCTATACAGTAGAGTTTGAAGAAGAAGAAGCGACGAGCAATGACTTATTTTTTGATAAATGGATTCCCCAGGAACGGAATGATATTGCTGTAGAGCAGAGTGAGTTTTTAGTTACTATGCCACAAAGCGATTCACTTAGGTATAAATGTATCAATTTCACCGGTTTGCCTAAAATTGGTGTAGAAGATGATAAGACATATACATGGGAGATAAAAGACCTAAAAGCATTTAAGAGTTATTATGGTATGCCATCAATGGATGATATTGTCCCTAAATTATTAATTGGTCCGGTGAATTTTGAGGTGGAAGGTAATTTGGGAAATATGAGTTCCTGGATTGAATTTGGGCATTTCTTATGCGATATTAAAAAAAATAAAGATCACTTACCGCCAAATATTATAAATGAGCTACATAAGATGGTAGACACGGCTAAAAGTGCAGAAGAGAAAATTAGTATTTTGTACCAGTACATGCAAAAACGCACACGATATGTAAGCGTTCAGCTAGGTCTGGGTGGCATAATACCATATGATGCCGAATATGTGGCCAAATACGGTTTTGGAGATTGTAAAGCCTTATCCAACTATATGTATAGTCTGCTAAAAGCTGTAGGTATCAAATCATATTATACACTGGTAAAAGCAGGTGAATACAGAAAAATGGTGAATGATTTTTCATTAAGCCAGTTTAATCATGCTATACTATGTGTGCCTGTGAATAAAGATACCATATGGCTTGAATGTACGAGCCAGACAAAGCCCGCCGGATATATGGGTGGTTTTACGGGCAACAGGAAGGCTTTGCTTCTTGATGAAACAGGAGGCTATCTGGTAAATACCCCGGAGTATAAATTAAAGGATAATATGCAAATTCGGAAATTGAAAGGTAAGATAAATGAGGGTGGGGCATTGGTAACCAGGGTTAGCACTACCTATACTGGTATGCAGCAAGATGAGCTATCCTCTATGATTGAATATTTAACGAAGGATAAAATCATTGAGGTACTGAGACGTTACCTTGATTTAAGTAATTATGAGATGCTTAATTATAGCTATCAATCCCAACCTGCAAAGGTGCCATCATTAGTTGAAAATTTAGATTTGAATATTGGTGGTTTTGCGAGCCAAACAGGGAAAAGGTTATTTATTGAGCCAAATGTGCTTAATAAAGCGCATCTAAAACTGGATGGTGAAGATGCCCAATTTGGATATGCTTTTTACAATGAATATAAGGACATAGATAGTGTGGAGATAGCTGTGCCAGATGGGTATATAGCAGAATCTTTGCCTGGTGATACCTCGTTGGTGACGAAGTTCGGCACCTATAAAATACAGATAAAATTTGCAAATAATACAATTAAATACACAAGGACCAGGGAGCAATATTCAGGTTTTTTCCCACAGTCAGATTCAAAGGAATTGGAACAGTTCCTAAATGCAATCTATTATTATGACC
>CAIWHI010000677.1 GCA_903912435.1 uncultured Bacteroidota bacterium
ACCCTCACACCACCACTCGACCAGATTGGCACTATCAATATCTTCTTATCAGAAATAAAATCATCGGCACTTGCCACCTCATCCATACAATGAACACCAGGTATATTAAGGCTTTTGAAATCCTCAGGCATTCTCCTACCGGCAAAATAGAATTCAAACCATGGAGCAGCCTTATGGATTTTTGGCCATGCCCTATTTAAAAACCATTTGATACCTTCCCTGTTTGGCAGCCAGTCCATAGCACCGATATGATACCCTACCCAATTTTCATTAGTACTTATCTTTATCTTATCCAGCTCAACACTATAAGGAGCCACTGCTACATGTTCCACATCCTCAAGTCGCTTTACCAGATACATGTCTTTTTCAGTAATGGTGAGGAGTAAGTCATATTCTTTCCAGGCCTTTCTTTCAAAATTCCTGATTCTCTCAGTAAGTGTATTGAAATATATTTTCTTAAATGTATTTTTATGCTTTTTAGCCAAACTCTGCCATATTTGGTACTCTACATTATGCATTCTCAGTACTGTAACCGCATAAGAATATTTCCTTACAACAGGCAGATAAGTGCTTAAATATACACTTTCCATCTGCACCACATCAGGCTTAAAGGTTTCAATAATATCCTTTAGTTTCTCTTTAAAATCTTCAGAAAAGAAACGCCTTACGTGCTCAGGGTTTTTACTAAAAAGGTAGTTTTTTAATATATCTACAAATTTCAGCTCATTGTCAATGTCCACCCACTCAAACGCGAAAAGACTAGAAAACAGCTTTTCAAGCTGCTCATGCTTAATATAATGACGACTTGTATTCATAGATAGTAGGTAAACCTTCCAGCCTGCGCGGCGGTATCCCTCTATCATAGCAGTCATTGCAATGTTACCACCATCTTTTAAAGGAAATGGCACCCTATTGGTAACAATTAATATTTTACGTTCCGACATTACGGGTGCGAAATTAGAATAAATTTCAAAACTTAGGAACGATGAAATGGTAAGTTCATCAAAAATGATTCTATAAATCCTTATTTAATAGTTAATTCGCAGAATATGGGTAGTAAGATATAAAGTTGCAATCATATCAGTATGCAAGAATAAAAAGTAGTGGTTGCAAAATCAAAATGTTGTTATTTTGCTAACTGATTTCAGCAAACAAATGAAGAAAACTAACATTGTATTTTTAGGGTCTAAACCCATTGGCTATGAGTGCTTTAATTACCTTATATCTCAAAAAGAAAAGCTCAATTTAAATATACTAGGTCTGCTTACCCAAAGCCGTAAAGAATTTGGTAATGCCCATGACCTCACGGCCTTAGCTGCAGATCATAATATCCCTTTAATTAGTTCACTTGAAGAATTACCAGAATGTGACATTCTCTATTCAGTGCAATACCACCAGATTCTCAAAGCCCATCATATAGCCAAAGCCCGGCAAATAGCCATAAACCTACACATGGCACCATTGCCTGAATACCGAGGCAGCAACCAATTCTCATTTGCCATCCTGGATGGTAAAAAAGAGTTTGGAACTACCATTCACCAGATTGACCCAAGAATAGACCATGGAGCAATTCTTTTTGCTAAGCGGTTCCCAATTCCCGAAAATTGCTGGGTAAATGATTTATACCAAACCACCTTTAGTGAGTCATTATCTTTGTTCCGGGAAACCCTTGAAAAAATAGTAACGGGTAATTATGAACCTATGCCACAGGATGCACTCACTCCTAAATATGGTACTAGCCTGCATTTCCGTAGTGAAATGTCGCAAATTAAAGTAATCGACCTCACATGGGATAAGGACCAAATTGAGAAACATATAAGAGCCTCAGCCATGCCGGGGTTTGAACCACCTTATTGTATTATAGGTGGTCAAAGAGTTTATTTTACTACTAAGTGGCAGTGATATTATCGTTCATATGTATCAATCAAAATAATGCCAGAACTTCGGTTTTGGCATTATTCGTTTTATTCCCTGCAGGATCACTATAACACACTTTTTTTTACCTTAAGCAGATTGTATAATCACTCTTTATTCACATTAAGAATATATTCAGGCATATTTAATACTACACTATTATTACCTCCAACCAAGAATTGACCATTTGTTGTAAGAGCCGGACTATAAGTCAAACATCTATCGCCTATTGCTAATAATTCGGTGTCCTAATTATTTAATGATGAATCAAATTACCATCCTGTGCATATGACGGCAATTTGCTAAAATCAAAATGGAAATGACAATTATTCTAAATGAGGTTGTTCTGCACATTATGTTCAAGAATTATTTTATCCTCTAAAGTCAATACTAAATAGACAAGTTTCTTTATTATATATGCTATTGCAAGGATAAACTCAAAAAAGGACCCTAATAAGGAAAACCCTACTATATTCTGACAACTATGGTAATGCCCAAAATATTATTGCCCCAAAAAACGAAAAAAACACAAATGGGGCAATGAATATTGCATAACACTGAATATCAATTAATTGTACCTAAAATCATTGCCCCATTATTGCCCCAACATTGCCCCAGGATACCGAAAATGGGTAAATGATTACGGCATTATTCGAGGGTACCACTTTACATAAATTAATAATTACATATTATATTTTGATACAAACTAAATCCTACCCACCTTGCTTGACGCACCAAAGGCCGGAAAACCGGCCTTTGGAATTGAGACATATTAAACGCAAACCCTAGCGGGTGATAACAATACGGAAAATCTGCTTAATATCTCCTGTCCTTAAGCTCAGGAGGTACATACCATTTGACGGGTTATTCAACTGCACCTGCTCGTCTATTGTACCACCATGTGTTGTCGCTTTACCAGTATAAATGGTTTGACCTAACATATTGGTGATTTCAATAATTACCTCATCACCAATAACACTAGAAAAAGTACCACTGATGGTAAAATCACCCTTACTTGGGTTCGGCGCAATTCTGATATCATTTTCACCAGTTGTTGTTTGGGTTATGCCACTGGCTGTACCACTACAATCAGCCTGTGAACGAACTACTACACCATGAGTTGCCACTGAAGACCCACATGAACCTGATACAGTATAATCAATAGTAGCAGATCCTGCTGCAACACCAGTTACAATGCCGCCACCATCTACGGTTGCAATTAATGGATTAGTTGTTGTCCAAATACCACCGGCAATAGCATCAGTAAGAGTCAGGTGATCACCCGCGCATACTGTTGATTGACCAAGAATAGTTCCTGCGGTACCAGCTCCTGTTACGGTAATCGTTTTAGATGAAATACCGCTACCACAACTATTAGTTACCGTATAGATGATTGTATCCCTACCAGTTGAAAGTCCGGTTACGATACCTGATGTTGATACTGATGCATGGGCATTGGTACGAGACCAAACACCACCGGAAACAGTAGACGTTATTGTAATAGCACCACCAACACAAACACTAGAAGCACCAGATAATGAACCACCGCCAGGCACTGGAGCTACAGTAATAATCTTAGTAGCAGATGCAGCACCACATGCCCCTGTGGTACTATATATAATAGTATCTATACCTGCACTTACACCAGTTACCACACCACCACTTATTGTTGCACGTACATTACTGGCACTCCATGCACCACCTGAAACCGAATTGGTCAATGTGATGTTAGCACCAATACATACGCCAGATGGACCTGAAATTGTACCAGCATCAGGCAGCGCATTAATGGTTACTGGCCAGGAAGCTGTAGCTGTTCCACAACCATTGGTCACAGAATACATTATTGTATCAATGCCAGCTGTATTTGGGGTAACCACACCACCAGCTATACTTGCATGGCTATTTGTTACACTCCATGTACCACCTGGCACTGCATCGCTCAATGTGATTGTTGTACCTATACATACACTTGATGGTCCAGTAATCACACCAGGATTTGGAGCTGCATTAATAGTAATAATTGCTGTTGCAGATAAAGAGGTACAAGAATTTGTTACCGTATATGATATCGTAACAAAACCTGTAGTAATACCCGTTACTACGCCTGCACCTGATACAGTTGCATTAGTATTAGATACACTCCAGGTACCACCCGTAGCTGCATCAACTAATGTAATTGTTGCACCCTCACATACAGAAGTTGGGCCAGTGATTGAACCTGCTGCAGGCACTGTTTCTACCGTTATAGTCTTGCTTGCTGTGGCTGTACCACATACATTGGTAACGGTATAATTGATTACATCAGTTCCTGCAGCAACCCCTGTTGCAGTTCCTGTTGTTGCACCAATAGTAGCAATAGTAGCGGCTGTACTAGACCATACTCCACCAGTTACCGGGTCGGTATAGTTTACAGAAGTTCCTACACAAAGACTAGCAGGGCCAGAAATTGTTCCGGCTACTGGTGAAGTTAAAATGCTAATCACATATGGTGCAGTAGCTGTACCACAGCTATTGATTACAGTATAGTAAATAGTATCAACTCCTACACTACTACCAATAACCACCCCACCAATTGATACAGAAGCATTTGCATTGCTGGCAGACCAGGCACCAACGGCAGCTAAATCAGTCAATGAAATACTTGTGCCAACACATACTGATGTGGACCCGGTAATTGTACCAGCATTTGGCAATGGATTTACTGTTATAGATGCCATAACTGCCGAACTACCACAAGAATTGGATACCGAATAGTTAACCACATCTGTACCTGCTGCAATAGCTGTAAATACGCCTGTTAATGGGTCAATTGTGCCAACAGTAGGGTCTATACTACTCCAGATACCACCTGGTGCTGCATCAGCTAATGTAATGGTTGAACCTTCACATACTGTTGTTGCACCTATAATAGTACCTGCAAATGGCAATGGCAATATAGTTACGGAGGCCGATGATATTGCAGAACCACAGCTATTAGTTACTGTGTAGAATATATTATCCGTACCACTACTAACAGCATTTATAATACCTGTAGTAGAACCAACTGTTGCAACCGAAGTAGTTCCACTCATCCAGGTACCACCAACTATTGTGCTGCTAAATGTAGCTGAGAATCCTGCACATAAACTAGCTGGACCCGATACTGTACCAGCATCAGGAGAAGGATTTATAGTTACATCATAAGTTGAAGCAACTACCCCACATGCACTGGTGAAAGAGTAAGATATAGTTGTTGTTCCTGCGCTGATACCTGTAACATCTCCACCTGTGCTTACAGATGCATTGGTAGTATTGCTGCTCCATGTTCCTCCTGTGGTTGTTTCAGTAAGTGTAATGGTAGCACCCGGACAAACTACTGTAGGACCTGAGATAATTCCTGTATAAGGTGGTGTACCTAATGTTAGAACACTTGTAGCCACAGCTGTTCCACATACATTAGTTACTGTATATTTAATGGTATCAATACCTGGAGTTACACCAGTTACCATACCACCACTTGTTATAGAGGCAGTAAAACCACTACTACTCCATACTCCTCCTGCTACTGGATCTGTAAATAATACTGAAGAACCTGTACATAATGTAGCCGGGCCACTAATTATTCCTGCACTAGGCGTTAAGTTGATGGTAACCAAATGAGTAGCAACCGCCGTTCCACATGCACTCGATACCGAATAAGAAATGAGTGCAGTACCTACACTAACACCCGTTACTAACCCGCCTGAAACTGTAGCATGGGCTGAACTGCTAGTCCATACACCAAATGGAACTGGGTCAGTCAATGTTATTGTTGACCCTGTACATACGCCAGAAGGACCAGAAATTGACCCAGCAGATAAATAAGAACCAATTGTCATTTCAAATGAATCAATAGCCGTTCCACAACCATTGGTAACACTATATAATATTGTATCAAGACCTGGGGTGATACCTACAATGATACCGCCTGCCATTGCCGATGCATTAACATTAGTTGCACTCCATACCCCGCCTGAGTTTGTATCCACCAGGGTTGTAAACGTACCGGCACATAATAATGGTGGGCCGGTAATGGTACCAGCTGGGTGGATTGTAAATGGCATTTCCTGTGCGATTGGAGGTGG
>CAIWHI010000678.1 GCA_903912435.1 uncultured Bacteroidota bacterium
CAGATGGGGAGGATGCCCCGGCAACTATTCCGCAACTATTGGAACATTTTGATACCGATATAGTAAATGTGGTTAGGAGTGAGCGCCGCGAATCGCCCTTATTCAAGATTTTTTATTGTCTGTATAAATTTTTATTCCGGCTGATTACCCTCAAGAGAATGAATTTTGGCAATTTTTGCCTCATCAACCGCAGGGTTATGGAGACGGCTATATACAGCACTTTTTCACATTTTGCCGCCTTCCTATCCAAACAAAAGGCACCCACAAAATACATTGTAGCTAAGCGTGAAGAACGCCTTGGAGGTAAATCTAAAATGGGGTTCCGTAGGTTGTTCATACATGCATTTATGTCGTTTGTGGAATATGGAGAAGATATGCTCATGCTATTTTTCAAAGGTTTTATATTCATTATCCTGGTGTTGGGCATTAGTGTAGGCTATGTTTTGTATCAGAAATTCGTAACCCAAGCAGCCATACCGGGTTGGGCCAGCATAGCTATTCTCGGAATGGTGAATATAGCTATACTCTGCATGGGTTTCTTTGTACTTGGACTACTATTAATACACCTGAACAACCAGAACCCCAATACCAAAATGCCTATTTATGAAATTGGAACCCAGGAAGCCGATGAAAAATAGGTACTTATATATATTGGCCTTATTCTCCATCACCCTTATTTTAAGGCTGATATTATTGGGTTATTACAACAATAATTTCGGCGGCATAGAGCCAAATGTTATCTATGGTATTCAACGTCTATTACTGGGGCAACCACTATACCAATCGCCAGAGATAGGCTCGTTTGCCATAATGCAGTATATGCAACTATGGTATTATTTATGTGCATCAATAGCCAAACTACTTCATATTGAGGCCCTAAATGTTCAATGTATTTATATTGTCTGCCGCAGCACAGCACTCATCTTCAATCTGCTTACAGTATTCGTTGTTGCCCTACATGCCCGAAAGACAGGTTATCAGTGGAAGCATGCCCTCATACTAGGTATGCCCGTTCTAATCTTACTTACCTCCCATTACTACACAAGGGGCGATAGTATGCACTTATTCTTCTTTGTAACCACGATTTACCAGTTGATCCACCATTTTCAAAAACGTAATCTGCCCATCCTACTTCTTTTAGCATTTACCACAGCACTCTGCCTCCTTACCAAGCAAAGCGGATTGTTTTTGGTAGGGTATATTGGTTTTTGCCTATTTTTAAGTGATTCACAATTCTACCACGACAAAGATGTGCAGAATACGGCACCCTCTCCGGCCTGTCCCGCTTCTTCAGCGGGAGAGAGGGCCGGGCTGAGGCCTTTTTTGGCAATTGTTATCTACCTTACTTTACTTTTCTTATTTACTTTTATTGCATACTTACTGATTAATAACGCCCAATGGCACCTATTCTACCAAAATGCCTGGTTAGGGCTCAGAAACGGTTTTTCAGCACAATTACTTATCGATTTATTTACCAGCCAGTATTATCTCGATTTTATACCCTGCTATCTGGCAGGTGGTCTCATAATCTGGTTGGCAATTAGGAAGATAAAGGACCCGCAATTCAGGCTATTGGCAACAGGGGTATTATTATCCTTTGGTTTTGCCTTGCTAACCGGATTAAAAAAAGGGAGCAGCAACAATTACTTCACCGAATTTCTGGTTTTTATTGTCCTATCACTTCCGGTGCTAATGAAATCAGAACTTGCCCAAACTTATTTTATCAAAATCAGGGGTAGAGGTCTAACCTTTTCTAATACCGTTTGGGTGGCGGTACTGATACTCATAACCTCAAAAGCTCTAGGACTTTTCAGCATAATGTATATAGATAAAAGCCTAAAAAACGACAAGGGTGAATACGACAGAGACTTAGCATTATACAATTGGTTTACCCAAGACTTGCACATAGACAGCACTACCAAAATCTATTTTACCGAGCGGTATTTCCTCGACAATCTGTTTATAAACCACAGTATTATGCCCACAAAAGATGTGGTAAGCCAGGTTTACGAGGCCAATACCACTACCTACAATTATTCAGCCTTTAAGGAAGGTATAAATAAGGGTATGGTTCAGTACATAGTTACCGACAAAAAGGATGATAACATCAACCAAAGGGCCAGGGAAATACCCATGATACAATTCGAGACCTCCAAATTCAGGCGGATAGATGAGAAATTTGGGTTTGTTATTTATCAATTTACCCCTTAGCCGGCGTAGTCACCCACCATGTATTGCCATACGGGTCTAAAATACCACCGGTACGACCATAAGATTGGTCGCTCATAGGCATTACCGACGTGGCACCATTTTCAAGTGCCAATTTGTAAGCAACATCAGCATCAGGCACATAAATGAACATACCCGCATTTTGCACCCCAAACCGATCATTACTTTCACTAAACATAATCACACTTCCACCAATATTTATTTCCCCATGAAGTATAATGTCCTCACCCTGCATCATCTTCATCTTTACCTCAGCACCAAAAACTTTCTGTGTAAAATCCAGAAAACCAAGTGCCCCCTTTACAATAAGGTAGGGCATGATGCAATTGTAACCTGCAGGGATGTAATTTGTAGACATTTGGAGATGATGTTTAGGAAATAAAAATAAGCCTTTTTTTGTTTAACCAGTATCTATTTATTCTTCAAATAATTCCGGTAATATTCTTTTACATCTTCTTTCGATGAAAATTCTTCATTGATTACTAACTTCTTACCTAAGGTTTCATTGGGTTGTATCAATAGATTGTTAACCCAATTAGGTGGATTATCAACAAGGAGTTTTGTTTTTGAATTTTCAATTTCGCAAATTGGAGTGCAAAATGTGGAATTATCTAATAATAATATTTTATTTGGCGCACCAAGGTAATGTTGCAAAAGTTTCAAACTAGTTCTATATCTTTCTTCGACAATATTAGGTGAAACATAGTGCTCTCCTCTTAATACTCTTTCAGCAATTCGTTCATTAAGAAGGCCTAAATTATCAGTTGACAAGTAAATGATATTTACTTCATAGCCTGATTTTTGAATTCCTAATAAAAACTTCCAGGTATCAACATCACACAAGTTTGTTTCAAATCCATATGGGTTTCCTGCTTCAATATTATCCTGTAGTAATTTGGATGCTTCCATATTACTATATTCATAAGTATTGATATTGGTGGCTATACCTGCAAGTCTTATTTGTTTTGCAATTTCATCTGAATTGATAATTGGTATGCCTTTGGAACAATATCGTAAGTACTTGTAGTTTTCCCAATACCATTCGGGCCAGCAGTTACATATAGTTTGCGAATCATAAACTCCCTTTGGCAATTTCCACCCTACCATCGGCATATTCTGCCATTGTGATACCATTTTTGCTAAAATATATTGGCGAACCCTTTGAAAATGCTTTTTCCTTAGCCCTTTTAACTATTGATTCTGAGGCCAATTTCAATTTAAATTCATCTGCCGTCATCTCGAAACATGATTTTTCAGCCCCACCATAGTTTAGGTAAACCGGTTCAATGGTATGATTTGTCATAGATTGTACTTTCTACAAAATTACGTAAAATGATGCTAATTTGTAATAATTAGCTTGTAGCCCGAAATGGCAGCCTAAATTAAAATCCCCCCTCACTTCTTCAACCTCCTGGGTTTCCTCCCACTAAAAATATGAAAACCCGTTCTTAAAAATAATATTGAAACAATTACCCAAAATCCTATTACCAATCTGATATCCATAAATCTTTTTTAAAATTACAGGTGGTGCATACATTTTGTTCACCCTCCTCACTTACCGAAAAATTAGCCTGTACCATTTTGTGGCACAGGCTAATCAACAATGTAATTATGTTAGCATTTCAATGAAATACTGAGTACTAAAAATTCAATTTTGCTTTTAATCCTTCATTCAGTGCATCCAGGAATTCCTCGGTATACAAGTAATCCTTACCATGGCTCACTTTATTTCCGCTTACGCATACAGCAAGGTCTTTAGTCATCTTGCCGCTTTCTACGGTTTCAACACATACCTGCTCCAGTGCATTTGAGAAATTAATCAACTCCTCATTTCCATCCAGTTTACCACGGAAAGCCAGACCCCGTGTCCATGCAAAGATTGATGCAATAGGGTTTGTTGATGTTGGGTTTCCTTTCTGGTATTCGCGGTAGTGGCGGGTCACGGTACCATGGGCTGCTTCAGCTTCCATAGTCTGTCCATCAGGAGTAATTAATACTGATGTCATCAAACCAAGTGAGCCAAAACCCTGTGCCACTGTATCGCTCTGCACATCACCATCATAGTTTTTACAAGCCCATACAAAATTGCCATTCCATTTCAATGCACTGGCTACCATGTCGTCAATGAGGCGGTGTTCGTAAACAATACCACATTTTTCAAACTCAGCCTTGAACTCGTTGTTATAGATGTCTTCAAAAATATCCTTGAAGCGGCCATCATATTTTTTAAGGATTGTATTCTTGGTACTGAGGTATAAAGGCCATTTTTTAGATAAGGCCATATTGAAGCAGGAACGTGCAAAACCCATGATTGACTCATCGGTATTGTACATAGCCAGTGCTACGCCATCACCCTTAAAGTTGTACACTTCAAATTCAGATACCTTACCGTCTTCGCCTTCAAACTTAATAGTCAGCTTGCCCTTGCCCTTGGTTACGAAATCTGTAGCCCTATACTGGTCGCCAAATGCATGACGGCCTATACAAATAGGTGCTGTCCAATTTGGCACAAGGCGTGGGATATTGCTCATCACAATTGGCTCACGGAATACAGTACCATCCAGAATGTTACGGATAGTGCCGTTAGGGCTCTTCCACATTTGTTTCAGGTTAAATTCCTTTACCCTTGCTTCATCAGGTGTAATGGTGGCACACTTAATACCTACACCATATTGCCTCACGGCATTTGCAGCATCTATAGTTACCTGGTCATTGGTTTCATCCCTGTATTCCATGCCAAGGTCGTAGTACTTAATATCAATATCCAGGTATGGGAGAATCAATTTCTCCTTAATGTATTTCCAAATGATGCGCGTCATTTCATCGCCATCCATTTCCACTACCGGATTTGCAACTTTTATTTTAGCCATATGGTATTTATATATTTAAATAATAGAAAGAAATTGTCTCCAAAATACCTTTTTCGGATGAAAAAGTGCACAAAGGTAATGAATTGGGCAAAGAATAGAATGATTTACGTCAAATAGGCCCACCTTTAACGAGCGGATAATTATAGATATGATTACACATTGAAGATGTTGAACAAATAATATCCTGCAAAATACCAGCCACCCCACACTAATAAATAATATTTATGCTTCAATATTATTACCCGCAGTCATTTTTCCTACCTTTGTTCTCCCTTCCACCTAAGCGATTCACATATTTTCTTATTTCAATTTATCAATGGAGATTAAACAATTGTATACAGGCTGCCTCAGCGAGGCTGCATATTTTATTGCCAGCGAAGGTGAGGCTGCCATTATTGACCCCCTGCGCGATGTAGATACCTATATTAAAATGGCCGAGGAAAAGGGTGTGAAAATCAAATATATTTTCGAAACCCATTTTCATGCCGACTTTGTAAGCGGTCATATCGATTTGTCACACAAAACCGGTGCGCCTATTGTTTATGGTCCGGGTACTGAAGCTGGATTTAAGGTGACTGTTGCCAAAGATGGTGAGGAATTTTCTATAGGAAAAATCAAAATCAAGGTACTTCATACTCCTGGTCATACCCTGGAAAGCTCTTGCTTCCTCCTGAGCGACGAGGCTGGTGAGCCAAATTGCATTTTTACGGGTGATACCCTGTTTGTAGGCGATGTGGGCCGTCCCGACCTGTTTAGTGGTAATCTGGATAAGGAAGACCTTGCTGCTATGATGTATCATTCATTGAGGGATAAGATTATGCCCCTTAGCGATAATATTATAGTTTATCCTGCACATGGCCCTGGGTCATCATGTGGCAAAAACCTTGGTCCTGAAACATTTAGCACCATAGGTGTGCAAAAAGCCACCAACTATGCCCTGCAGGAAATGAACGAAGCCGAATTCATTAAAAAAGTCACTACCGGCCTCAATACTCCTCCTGCCTACTTCCCTATTAATGCCAAGCTCAATTCGCGTGGAGTAGAAAGTATAGATGATGTGTACGAAAAAGGATTAGTAGCCCTATCGGTAGCTGAATTCAAGCAGAAAATTAAAGAAGGATTGACCATTCTTGATACCAGACCATCAACAGTGTTTACCACAGGGTTTATACCTGAGTCTATCAGTATAGGCCTCGATGGTCGCTTTGCTGAATTTGCAGGTATCATCATCCCATTCAGTGATTCATTAATCATTGTTGCCGAAAACGGTAAGGAAAAAGAAACCATTACCCGCCTTGCCAGGGTGGGCCTTGATAATATTCATGGCTACCTGAATGGTGGATATGAAGCATGGGTAGAAGCCGGTGAGCAAATTGACCTGATTATAGACATTGAGCCAGACGAATTAGCAATGGATATACCGTTCGATGATATGCTGGAGATTATTGACGTACGCAAACCCGGTGAGTTTGAAACCGCCCACATAAAAGGTGCCATCAATATACCAGTAGATACCCTTACCGACCCACTCAATGTAGCTATGCTGGATGATAATGCCAATCTATACGTGCATTGTGCCGGTGGTTACCGCTCGGTAATAGCATGTAGCCTCCTTAAGCGCCAGGGCATGCACAACCTCCGCAATGTATTAGGCGGTTTTGGCAAAATAAAAAATGAAAAAGGCATTACCGTAGTTCAGGCCGAAAAAGCCAGCGCATAAAATTTTAGTATCAGTTTTAAAAGCCCCATCTTAACATGGTTATGGTGGGGCTTTATTATTGGAAGAATTTTGGTAGGATTTACTATTTGGTGAAAATCTATATTGCCTCCAATGATTACAATATATAAAATCAAAAAAGGGTTCACCGCAGTGAGCCCTTCAGTTAATACTTAAGCATGTTATTATCTTATTTTCAACTATCTTTTCCAGCCTAGCTCATCAAATCCTATCATCCTGTTTAGGTCTGCATCCCACACCTTTAGGCGCAGGCAGGCTGCTATATCACTTGGGCTTAGGGTGGTTACCTTTGCCTTTTGCAACTCAGGTATAGCGGCCATAGCTTCCGGCAGTCGGTAGAAAGGAATTTTGGCATTCAAATGATGAATATGGTGGTAACCAATATTGGCTGTAACCCACTGCATAAACGGATTTAACTCCATATAGCTCGATGATTCCAGTGCAGCATCACTATATGTCCAATCCTGGTTTTTCCTGAATTTCACACCTGGGAAATTGTGCTGTGCATAAAACAGGTATGAACCTAGCATTTGAGACAGGAAGAAGGGCAGGAAAAAGGCCAGGAAGAAAGTAAGCCATCCGAAATGCACCACAAAGAACACACCCATTGATACGTGCAATATGATTACGGCAAGCGAATCCCAATGCCTGCGTGGATTGCTCACAAACGATGAGATACACATACCAAACATGAAGGTAGTGAAGTAGGCAAAGAACATATTAATGGGATGCCGGATAGCCAGATAAACCATCCGTTCATTTTTAGTAGCCTCAAAAAATTTTTGTCGGGTCATTATGGGGAATGAACCAATACTAGCACTAAACAGCTTGGCATTATGTGCATGGTGATGGTCGTGGCTACGTTTCCATATATTGGGAGGCGTAATCATATATATACCGAATATAGTAAATATCAAATCTGCCGCTTTAGAACCCCTTAAGATAGTATGGTGTTGGAAATCGTGGAAGATGATAAAAAACCGGGCAAGTAGCATGGCCACAAACACACTGCAAAGTATGCGTGCAAAAATATTGGATACATATACTGAGCCCAATATAGACCCAATTAATAAAAAAAGAGTAGTAAGTGTATGATACCAGCTTCTCCACCTTATTTCTTTGGCGTATGGTTTGGTAGCAAGAATAAGTTCTTTTCCTGTAAGCATTATGCAAATTTAAGCAACATTCAGAAATAACAATAATCGGGCTGCAATATAGACGTTAATTTAGTGTTGTTTGGCATAAATTTAGGTTGTGTATAACCAAAACTTATAGGCCAAATTGCGTCTATTATATCAAATTGCCGTTAAAACGGTGTGTATAAAAAGAAAAACTGATACAGATGTTTTTTATAGATAATTATTCGTCTACGATAAAACACTGATAATCATTCGATTGAAAAATAATAGCTATTTTTTGCTCCATTTTTATTAGATTAAACAAAATTGGGGCAAAAATTTATGCTCAATTTTCAAATATAGTGATTGCGAAATCGCAAAAACCCAAATAATTTTACCCAAGGTCAATTTCGGTATTATCACCAATATTCAAGCTTTGGCTTAGGCCCCTTATAAAGGCATCATTACCAATTATAGACGAGTTTAATACCACCTGTTGCAGCTCGGCATAGGACCCAATTATAGAATCTTTTACTATAGACGACTCCAGCTTGGTATGCTCACCAATGGTTACATTTGGCCCTATAATGCAATGCCTGATAATGCACCCCTCGGCAATATTTACCGGATGGATAATCACCGACTCGGGATAACTGACAGGTTCTTTTGCCGGATGGTGTTCTTCCATCTGTTTCAGCAGGATGGCATTTGTAGATAACAAAGTTGCTTTTTTGCCACAATCAAACCAGTTATTCACCCTGAAAGCATGCAGGGGAATCCCATCTTCCAGCATATGCTGCAAAGCATTGGTGAGGTGGTATTCGCCATTTTCATCAGCCTTGTCGCTTAGGTGGCGTTCCAGGGCTTCATACATGGCCTTTGTTTCCTTGATATAGTATATGCCCACCATCGCCATATTGCTCTTTGGTATCAGTGGCTTTTCCACCATGCGCACCACCATATCCTTATCATTCAGTTCGGCCACTCCAAACCCGCGGGGGTCGTCTACCTTCCTCACCCCAATCTGCGATAAAGCACTATCTATAGTAGCCTTTACATTATAGTCGCACACCGTATCACCCAGCACTATCATTACCTCATCCTCACCAACGGCTTCCTTAGTAAGCCAAATAGCATGGCCTGTACCACGTCGGTCGTTTTGGGTCACAAAAGTATAGGTAATATTGGGGTAGGTCTTCTCTATATATCGCTGTATCTTATCACCTAGATAACCGATAACAAAAACAAATTCGAGTACACCCGCCTCAATTAACTGGTCTACTATTACACCAAGAATTGTTTTTCCGGCTATGGGAATCAATGCTTTGGGCTGTGTATATGTAAGCGGCCGCAACTTTGTGCCTGCACCTGCAACGGGTATTATGGCTTTCACAAAAGGGGATTAAGTCGTAAAAGTAATATTTAATGCGGAATAATGTCCTGTCCTTAATTGGAAATTAATGTTAGTAAAACCCGGCAAGACTATTCAATTAATAATAGCCTTGCCGGATGAGTATTTATTTATTGATTAAGGCACCAATGGTTTTGTACCCATTATTTCATCTATTTCGGTTATTATAGCAGGGGTAAATTTTGGATAAACCTCCAACGCCTTTAGATTCTCGGTTAATTGTTGTTCGCTGGTTGCACCAAGTATTGCCGTCGTTACATTAGGGTTATGAATGCACCATGCTATAGATAAGGTAGCCAAGGAGGTATTCATTTCATGAGCCACTTTTTCCAGTTGTTTAACCCTTGCCAATTTGTCGTCCTGCATCATCCTATCCTTTAGCCATGCATAGTTGGATATAGACAGGCGGGAACCTTCAGGAATACCATCATTGTATTTACCAGTAAGCAATCCCGATGCCAATGGGCTCCAGATAGTAGTACCCATTCCCACATTCCTGAAGATGGTATAGTAATCGTGCTCCATCTTTTGGCGTTCAAACAGGTTATATTGTGGCTGTTCCATTGCAGGGCCTATCAGTCCCAATTCTTTAGCCACACCATGTGCCTCCATTATCTCAGCCGCACTCCACTCACTGGTACCCCAGTAGAGTATTTTGCCTTGCTGAATCAATATATTCATGGTCCACACTATCTCCTCCATAGGTGTTTCCCTATCAGGACGGTGGCAGAAAAACAAATCCAGATAATCAACCTGCAGTCGCCTGAGGGCAGCATGGCAGGCCTCGGTAAGGTGCTTGCGGCTAAGGCCACGCTGGTTAGGCTTATTGTCCTTACCATATAAGCCAAAAAATGCCTTGCTGGATACACAATAAGTAGTGCGGTCCCAGTTTTTGCGTGCCAATACCCTGCCCATCATTTCTTCACTGCGACCGGCTTCATAAGCCTCCGCATTGTCGAAGAAGTTGATACCCTCATCATAAGCCATACCCATCAGGTGGTCGGATGCTTTATCATCCACCTGTTTTGAAAATGTAACCCAACTACCATAAGAAAGCGCACTCAGTTGCAATCCCGTTCTTCCCATTCTCCTGTATTCCATGATGTCAAATTAAAAAGTTAAAATTCAAAAGTTAAAAGTTAAAAAGTGCAGCTGATAAATTCAAAAGTTAAAAGTCAAAATTCAAAAAGTGCGTATTTTGAAATCCGCCGATTTAACAATGATCAAAAGGAGCTGTTAATGATTTTTCTTGCCTGCGTTGTCACCCCTCTACATTTTACTGCCTGTCCGCCGTGGCGGAAGAGTGGCCGGGGGGTGAGGACACTTTTGGCCAAAGCAATCCAAACCCCACCCATTATATCATATATACCACCAACCCATCTCTCAACTTAGGTTCGAACCAAGTACTCTTAGGCGGCATTACATTACCACTATTAGCTATAGTAAACAATTGCTGTATAGTAACCGGGTACAACGAAAAAGCAGCAGCCATATCCTTGCTATTCACTCGCTTTTCTAGTGCACCCATACCCCTGATACCGCCAACAAAATCAACCCTTTTATCCACCCTTGGGTCTTTAATGTCCAGCAATTTGTCCAATACCCTTTGTTGCAAAATGCTTACATCAAGTACACCTATAGGGTCTTCGCTCCAGGTGCCGGGTTTAGCCACCATTTTGTACCAGCCACCGTCAATATACATACCAAATTCGTGCAGGTGATCAGGCTTAATGGCATGTTCCGCCTTGGTAATTTCAAAATCATTACCCAATGCAGCAATAAAAGATTCGGTGGTATGGCCATTAAGGTCTTTTACCACCCTGTTATAATCCATAATCTTCAACTGGCTTGCAGGGAAGATGCAGGTAATAAAATAGTTGATTGGTTCATTCGTGGTCAAATCAGCACTCTGCTCATGGCAAACCTTAGCCGCCGATGCCGCCCTGTGGTGGCCATCAGCAATATAGGTGCATGGCACATCAGTAGCAAAATTGGTAGTGATAGCCGCAACCTTAGTAGCATCATTCACTACCCAAATGATATGCCTGATACCATCACTTGCGGTGAAGTCATTCTCAGGCTGATTGTTTTTCTTCCAGTCTTCAATAATGCCATCCACACTTGGGCAGTCGTTATAAGCCAGGAAAACTACCCCAGTCTCAGCCCTTGTGGTTGAAATATGGTTAATCCTGTCCAGTTCCTTTTCAGGGCGGGTAAACTCGTGCTTCTTAATAATGCCATTATCATAATCCTCTATTGACGAACCGCAGATAAGCCCTGTCTGTGAGCGGCCATCCATCACCAACTCATATATATAATAACAAGGCTGTGCATCCTGAATGAGTACCGCAGTCTTAATAAATGCATCCAGATTTTCCTTAGCCCTGTCGTATACATCCTGGCTATACACATCAATATAAGGTGGGAGGTCAATCTCAGACCTTGTTACATGATAGAAATTGAATGGTTCTCTCATGAATTCGCGAGCCTCATCAACACTTACCACATCATAAGGAAGCGTAGCAACCTGTGCTGCCAGATGTTTTACCGGCCTAAGGCCTTTAAACGGTGTAATTTTTGCCATAATACTCCATGCCCCCTAAAGGGCTTTTCACCTATAGGTGAATTTTAAAGTGAACAATTCTAAAACCTTTTCAGGCCAATATATCTAAGCATTATCTCCATTATGTGGTAATGGGCGATAATCCTGGTCAAAACAATTACCATCTACCCCCTAAACCCCTCAATCAATCCTGCCAAAAACTCCACATCTGCTACCGATACCGAGTTGTACATCGATACCCTGAACCCACCTATTGAGCGGTGGCCCTTTACACCTGCAATATTATTCTTATCGCACAAATGCAAAAATGCCGCCTCATTTTCAGGTGTATTGGCAGTAAATGTGGCATTCATCAGGCTGCGATGAGCTTTGTATTGGACGTGTGCCGTAAAGACAGGGCTATTGTCAATGGCAGTATATAATAGGTGTGCTTTTTTACGGTTGCCTTTTTCAATTGCTTCTAGTCCCTTATCCTTAGTCCACCTCAGCATCAGCAAGCTGGTATATACCCCAAACACATTTGCAGTATTGAGTATGGAGTTTTCCTTTACCTGTGCCTTATAATCGAGCATAGGCGGCAGGGAGCGCACTATTTTATCTTGTAAGTCTTTTTGAATCACCACCAGGGCCAATCCAGCGGTGCCCAGGTTTTTTTGTGCTGCAGCATAGAAAAGCGAATATTGACTATAGTCGCGCGCCAGGCTGAAGATATCACTACTCATATCGGCCACTAATGGCATACTGGTTTTGGGCACATGATGGTATTGGGTACCGTAAATGGTATTATTGGTGGTCATGTGCAGGTAGGCTAGTTGGTCGGGAATATTTCCGGGCCACTCGGGTAGGTGGCAATACCTGTCCTGTTTAGAGGAGGCTAAAATCTGCACATCACCATAATGGGTAGCATATTCCAGTGCTTCCTCAGCCCAGTGGCCACTGTCAATATATCCTGCCGAACCATTTTGGGGCAGAAAATTCATGGGTATCATGCAAAACTGCATCCTGCCACCACCTTGCAGCCACAATACATCGTAGGCATCACCAATACCACAAAGTTCCTTTACCAGGCTCTTACTTTCCTCCACTATATCCAGGAATTCCTTTCCCCGGTGGGGCAGTTCCAGTATTGATAGGCCAGTATTGGCATACTTACGCACCGCTTTAGATGCATCGTGGAGTACCTCGGGCGGCAATGCTGCCGGCCCTGCATTGAAATTGATTTTAGTTTGCATCGTCCTGTTCTTCTACTGTTGTAATACCACCACTTACTGCAAATTTCATGGCCTCGCCTGCGGTCATATCCTTGGCAGGCTTCACGTTTTTCGATTCGGTAATAATCACCCACCCCGATATAGCATAGGCATGGGGCATATAGACCGCCACCTTACCCTCCATACCAAAATGGCCCATATCTTTCTGGGTCATAAACCCTATACGCCAAATCTCAGGGTTCACATTCACACATACCCAAACAGGTTTGTTGAAACGTTTCTTATCGCCTACAAATGACTTAATAACATCTCTGATGCTTGAATAAATATACTTTACACCGGGTGTATGCTCCAGCAGGCTGGCAAAAGAATCGAAAATCCATTTACCAATAAAGAATCTGGTACCCAGATAACCTATCAATGTTACAGTGCCTATAATAGATATAAAGCCCGCCCCCTTGGGTATCCCCTTTACCTGAACCAGATTATCAACACCTGTAAATATAGAGAAGAGCACATAGCCGGTAATGGCTATGGGACTCAATAATAATAAGCCCTGTAAAAACGACCTGAATAAGACAGCAGCAAAGCGGCGCATGGCGGCAAAGGTACAGGGTATCATGCAAATATTAAATGTTAAATCATTGGGGACTAAGGTAAAATCAAGGTTTTCTTATTTGTATTTGATTTCAATGTAGGGCAAGAGTACCAGAATGAAGACAATACCGGAAAACATTTGGTTTCCAAAATTTTGCTGGATTTTACTGCCTAAATAGGCATCCAATCGCCTTATTCACGGCTTTTTTGCCTGCTAATAGGCCCTTGTTAAATATAATTGATTAATTTGCAATGCTGTTGTTTCATTTAATCACAGGTTTTATTACTTTTACTCCGAAGAAAAATTTTTTATGATAAAAAATATGCTCAAAACCATACTAATGGTATGCTTGGTAGCTTTGCCTGCCACTGTTTTTGCACAAATAGGTCAATTTGAGAACAGGCCACCAAATAATACTGAGCCTGTTAACAGGTATGAACTCCTGGACAAAACCTGGTGCTTTGTTGCTATGAAATGCCCCGATAAAATTGGTTCTGAAGCCCATTACATTCATTTTTACTCTACTCTGAAACTTACAGTAAGCAATAGCAATAATATCAACTACGGTAAGTACGAAAGAGAATACAAGGATATGCGCGACAATCCGAAAGAAACAGGTACCTATTCATTAACTCTTGATGAAGCTGGTAGCCTTGTTCTTACCTTGAAAAAATCAAAAACCGGTGCTACATCAAGATATATTGTACCAATGGTTGAAGCTAATCACCTTACCCTGATAAGGACTGATGATGGCGACAAATGCAACATTACTTATGCTATAGCACCCTAATACGGTGATGCAATAAAAATATCAAACGCCCTGCATATTGCGGGGCGTTTTTAGTTTGTCAAATAACAGGATAAGTGAACATGGATAAGGAATATCCTATCGTGAAATCAAAAAATACATTCTTAATCTGTGATGTAAACCCGAAGGATTGATATTATTATGGCAAATATTTTATAAAAATTGTAAGAACCCTGAAAGGGTGATATTATTTCTGTTGTACCAAATACTGTCAGGAAACCAAAATCCCCATTTTAACACCCCTCCTCACCACATGGTATTGCAGCCGACTCCAATTCAATTGTAGCGTGGTGAATATTATTATGCAGCAATTCGTGCTTTATATGGTGTACTAGTTTCATTTTTTCATCAAAGCTGAGCGTTTCACTCAGCACCATATGTGTGGTCATGGCATTTTGGGTGGTACTCATTGCCCATATATGCATATGGTGTACACTTTCTACCCCAGCTACATTCAGAATTACTTTTTCAATTTCAGCAGGCTCCACATCAGCCGGCACTGCATCCAGCGACATACGCAGGCTGCCCATAAGCAAGGACCTGCCAATACTCGATATGGTACAAAAATACATCGAAGAAAATTAACATTTCTGTTGATATTTTGATGTAAATCTCAAAAAAATCATTATTATCTTTGTTATTAC
>CAIWHI010000679.1 GCA_903912435.1 uncultured Bacteroidota bacterium
ACTACTACTACCAGGACTACTACAAATATGACAACTGATAATGGTGGCTATAACAATGCCCCTCCACCAGCGGCAAGTGCTCAATGTGTCTACCCAATGGATTTCGCCAGCTTTAAATCAGCTAAGGAAACTATTGGTAAATCATCTTTTGAAGATACTAAATTATCTACAGCTAAAACAATCGTAGGTGGCAATTGTGTATCATCAGAGCAGGTAATGCAGATATGCAGCCTGTTTTCTTTTGAGCAGACCAAAGTTGATTTTGCGAAATTCGCCTATAAGAAATGTACCGACAGGGGTAACTACTTCAAAGTGGGCAATATTTTCACTTTCGATGCCAGCAAAACCGAACTCAACGATTTTATCAGTCAGCAGCAATAATTTGCGCTTATAAAAACATAAAAATAGCTCTGACCATCATTGTCAGGGCTATTTTTATGCCCATATTACCCTATTCTATACCTCCATTGTTTTATTCTCGTTTCTAAGTGCTAATTTAGTTTTTTGTATTTAACCTTTACATTGTGAACTAGTCTAAATAATTCAGATGGAATATTAGCATTGTTCATGTGGTGGGTTTAATCACCAATATAAAAGAACTGTTTTTTGAATAAAGGCCTGCACCTGATTATTGGATTCCTAATGTTGTTTACCGGCTTTATTGCCAGTGCACAAACTAATGGTAATAATTCTGGTAGCCAGCCTTCAACTATCACTGACTCTACAAAAAAAGCCCAAAAGCAGCAAGCCGAAATGAATAACCAGTTCGACTTTATTGATTTGGGAAACTTGCTTTTTCAGCCAAAGAAAGGAAAGCGGCAGGAAACAGGTGCGATAAAAAGCCGCAAAATGCATATATCAGGTCCCCTGCCTGCTGCTGGCTACACCCTTCAAACTGGTTTTGCAGCCCTTTTAACTGCAAACGCATCTTTTTATACCAACGAGAATGCTAATATATCATCAATACTCACCAGCTTCACCTATACCATTCGCAACCAGATAATACTGCCTATTCAAACCAATATCTATACAAAAGGCAATAAATATAATGTAGTGGTAGATTGGCGTTATCTGCTATTCCCATCATATACCTATGGCCTGGGTGGCTATAGCACCCTTAATGATGGCTATCTGGTAGATTATAGTTGCATCAGGTTGCATCAGGCAGTTCTCCGTGAACTGGCCGAAGATATGTATGCAGGGGTTGGCTATAATCTTGACTATTATTGGAATATCCAGGAGCTAAACCCTCCGGCCAATAAGGTAAGTGATTTCGAAAACTATGGTTTCAATAAAACCGAAGTTGCATCGGGCTTTACGTTCAATTTCCTGTATGATACCCGTAAAAACTCCATCAACCCTGATGGAGGTAATTTTGTAAATGTTATCTATCGTCCCAACCTTACCGTTTTCGGTAATACAGCTAGCTGGCGCTCGGCAATTGTTGACCTGCGTACCTACATGAAATTTCCTCACAATTCAAAAAATATACTAGCCCTCTGGAATTATGACTGGCTTACAGTAAATGGCAAAGCTCCCTTCCTCATGTTGCCCAATACTGGTGGCGACCCCTATAGCAATACCGGCAGGGGCTATATACAAGGCAGGTACCGGGGTGCAAATATGGTGTACCTGGAAGGGGAATACCGTTTTGGCATTACACACAACGGCCTCCTAGGTGGTGTGATTTTTGCTAATGCCGAATCATTTACCGAGCAATCTACCAACACATTTGAAACCATAGCCCCAGGCTGTGGAGTGGGTCTCAGAGTCAAATTCAATAAATTTTCCAATACCAATGTAGCCCTCGATTATGGTTTTGGCCTAAATGGCTCCAGCGGAATATTTGTGAATCTGGGTGAGGTATTTTAGTAAGTGTTCAATAAATTTCTATTAAGTGCACCAAATTTGGCTATTCAGTCCTTATCTGTCGCACCTTTGGCTGTCAAAATTTCTACATATCATTATCAATCCCCTTATTTGTTTTATTACATCAATATTTATCTACCCTTGCTGGTAATAAGTTTAAAAAACATAAATTTGTCTTAGTATCGTTGATTAAACTATTAACCATTAATGAACACAGATATATTTAGTAAGGTTGACAACTATATTAGCAACCTGCTCGCACCGGAAGATAAAGCCCTATCAGACACAATCTCAACACTAGTTAGTGAGGGCTTGCCCCAGCATAGTGTTTCTGCCAATCAGGGCAAATTTTTGCAAGTACTCATGATAGCCTGCAATGCTAAAAGAGTTTTGGAATTAGGCACTTTAGGAGGATATAGTACAATTTGGTTGGCCAGGGCATTGCCGGAAAACGGCAAGGTAATTACAATAGAAGTAGATCCACATCATGGCGAGGTTGCCAAAAAAAATATAGATAATGCAGGGCTATCACATAAAGTAGAAATGAGAACAGGCAAGGCTTTGGATATTTTGCCGAACCTAATTGCCAACAAAGAAGAGCCATTCGACTTGATTTTTATTGATGCTGATAAACCACCCTATGTCGAGTATTTTAATTATGCTGTCCAATTATCCCGCCCAGGCACTCTAATTATTTGCGACAATGTAATCAGGGATGGAAAAGCACTTGATATGAATAGTACTGATGAAAAAGTAGTGGGCGTGCAAAGGCTTAACGAAATGTTAGGCCAAAACACGCATGTTACTGCTACTATCTTACAAACAGTTGGTGTAAAGGAATACGATGGAATGGCAATTGCTGTAGTTAACAGGGTTTAGGGAGATAATTTTATGACGTATAAGCCAACACTCATACCCGAACTGAAAGTAATGAACTTCATAGAGAGTTTTAAGTTCTACACCCAATTAGTAGGCTTTGAAGTTCTTTATGAAAGACCGGAAGACGATTTCGCAATGCTGGTTTTTAATGGCGCCCAGCTTATGATTGAAGGACTTTCAGAGAAAAGTCGTTTATGGGATGTTGGCAAATTAGATCGCCCGTTGGGCCGTGGCGTGAATTTTCAGATACAAGTTCAGGATGTTCGAAATCTATACCAAAAGTTTAATGAAGTGAACTATCCAATCTTTCTTAACATGGAAGAGAAATGGTATAGAGCAAATAATAAGGAAGTAGGAAATATGCAGTTCTTAGTTCAAGACCCGGACGGGTATTTATTGAGGTTTTTTGAAGATTTGGGGACGAGGTAGATTTTTGAAAGCAATCACTATTTATCACTGCATCTACCGACCCTCCCCAAATTATTTATTAGTTCTGAATTTCAGTTTATTTAAAGACCTAATTTTGACAAGGCTTTATAAGACACAACAATCATTTAGCTCAATAAAGATAAAAAAGCTCAATCACCTTGATGCGGCAATTCCCCTTTGTGCAAAGGTATTGAGCGTGGGGAAGGGGGTTAGGGGATGTCTAATTTCATTAACATTTATAGCAATAAAGTATAATCACAAAAACATGGACGACCTGCAAAAGCTGAAACAATTTCTCGACACCAAAGCAGCTTTTTATAACCAGGTTTCATTTATTGAAAAAGATCCTGTTTCCATACCGCATTTATTTACCATTAAGCAGGATATTGAAATTGCCGGACTCTTTGCCGCAGTACTAGCCTGGGGCAACAGAACATCTATCATTAATAATTGCCGCAAACTAATGCGCTGGATGGACGACCAGCCCTATCAATTCATTCTCAATCATAAAGATACCGACCTCAAAGGTTTCCTCAGTTTTGCACATCGCACCTTTAATGCCACCGACCTACTCTATTTTATTGAATTCCTCCAATATCATTTTACCCAACACGACACGCTTGAAGATGCATTTGTATCAGGCAAAGAATATAAAGCTGATGACACCAGAGAGGGCCTTACTGATTTTCATAACCATTTTTTCTCTATTGAACACCCCGACAGAACCCGCAAACACATCGCCACTCCTGTTCGTAACTCGGCATGTAAACGGCTCAATATGTACTTGCGCTGGATGGTAAGAAAAGACAATAAGGGGGTAGATTTCGGTATCTGGACCAAAATAAAACCACACCAGCTGGTTTGCCCACTAGATGTGCATGTAGCCAGGGTAGCCCAAAGACTGGGCTTACTTGAAAATAATAAGTCTAACTGGAACAATGCCATCCACCTTACCCACCAATTGCGCGAACTAAACCCTACCGACCCGGCAATATATGATTATGCCCTTTTCGGGCTAGGGATTGAAGAAAGATTTTGATATTAGAAGCCAAAATTTATATCAGACCGCCTAATAAAAGCTCAATAAAGATAAAAAGCTCAATGACCAAGAAGCAGCAATTCCCCCTTTGTGAGCAGGTTTTGTGCGGATGGGAAGGGGGCAAGTGGGATGTCTTTTTTATCCTATTTGACACCTAAGAATTATATCTAACTCCGCACCTACTCCTCATGCTTTGCCTCAAGCATATTAATACTCTTCACCACTTTTCTGATGATGATATCCAGTTCTTCTGCAGCCAAATTTATGTTTTGCAATATCTCAATATTATTTTTGTTACCTGCATTATTATAATCAAACAACGGTACAAGGCCCAAAATACTTGAAACAGGAGTTCGTACCCTATGGGATTGAACCCAGGCTATCTCCCTGAATTGTTCGTTTTGCTCCTGTATTTTTAGCAACTGCTTCCTCTGTGTTGTGATGTCTCTGGCAACACAGTTCACACCAATTATTTTACCATCATGACCCCTTATTGGGGTACTGCTAATTTCATTATAAAGTATTCCATTATTGGTATGCTCCTCTACAACTGTAGTAAAACTTTCGCCATTAAATGCCCTCCTATACTCTTCGGCCCTCCTTGTAGTAAATGCCTCATCATGCCATGGGCCTAATACATAATCACCTTCATTGAGTAAAACCCCTGCGATTTTTAAGAAGAAATCCTGAAATGGTTTATTGCAGAAAATCAGTTCCAGCTTACTATTTACCGACCATATTAGGTCTTTGGTATTATTGATGGTAGTAGTAAGCTTCTGCTCATTATTCCTTATTGTTTCCAGCATTTCTTGCTCCTTAGTAATATCAATGGTAATACCATTCATCATATCAGGGAGGCCACCAATACCTTTAATTATTTTCGACTGTGTTTTCAGCGTCTTTATAGTCTTGTCCCTATGCATATAACGATATACAATATCCATATGCCCTGTTTTCTGGATATTGTTTACTGCTTTTATAAAATTGTCCAGGTCATCAGCATGGATAGAACTCAAAACTATATCACCCCCACCATTAAATTCCAACTCAGGATACCCATATAGTTGGTAGTAGGCATTATTGGCATACACTAATTCCAATGTATCTGCCCTTCGCGACCAGATAGCATCTTCTATTGAATAGAGTATATTATCAAGCTGCTCCTTTTGCTGCTTCAACTTGTTCGACAATTCGGCATTATTTTTTTGGTGCGATACCTGCTCATGCATATCTATAGCCGCAGCCAGGCGTGCTGGTGTATTATTATACGTTATCTGCTGGGTATACATATGCACATAAAAGAGTTCACCGTTTTTCTTCTTGTGGTAGGAATAGCGCAAATCGGAAAAATCATTGATGTTTTTCCTAAAGTTGTCTATAAACTCATTATGACTTATATCAGGCCTGATATCCAAAAGCGTCATTTCACCAAATTCATCTTTGGTATAACCATAAACACTTACTGCAGCATTATTGGCAAACATAAATGATGTAGATGCAGCATCCATTATCCATAATGGTATGGGTATTTTCTCCAGTTGCTCATCAATGCCCAAGGCTTTTTCGGCTGTTTTTAATGCAAAATTGTGCCGCTCCCTGGCGAAAGTAATAGTCCGCCCAAGCATTTTTGTATTGTATTCGCCCTCTACTAAAATATCCTGAACTCCCATCTTCACTACATTGGTATGAAAACTATGATTCGTATTTTCAGTAAGGATAAGTATGGGAACTATTGGAAAATTCTTTTTTAATAGTTCAATACCCTCTTTTGATTCCTCATTAAATTCGGCAATAATTACAAAAAAATTATGGATGCAATAAAGAGTGGTTTGGTCAATAGTAGGGCAGTGTATTATACCTTGTGGTGCATAGTTTAGCTCAATTAACTGATGCTTCAGTAATTCAAATTTTTGCTCATCAGACTGGACTACCAGTATTGATTTATTCATTAGATTAATTTTTCACAGCAAAAACAGAGCTTTTTTTATGAGTAATGACTTAAACAAACACACAAAATGGGCTAATACAAACTTAGTATTTTTTTCTGAAACTATTAATAAAGTGTTAAGTAGAAAATAATTGTGATTAGCTAAGGATTACTAAATGTGTTATCTCCCCTAATTTTACCCTAAAGCCCCAACAACTTATAAACCATTCACATATTCCCCCTATTTTTGCGCTATTATGGCAAATGACAATAAACTAGCAAATATTATAGCCCACTGTAAGGAGTATGGGTTTGTTTTCCAATCGAGTGAAATTTATGATGGCTTGAGTGCAGTATACGATTATGGCCAAAACGGTGCCGAACTAAAGAGAAATATTCGTGATTACTGGTGGAAGAGCATGACCCAGATGCACGACAATATAGTGGGCATTGATGCTGCAATATTCATGCACCCAACGGTATGGAAAGCCAGCGGCCATGTGGATAATTTCAGCGACCCAATGATTGACAATAAGGACAGCAAAAAAAGATATAGGGTAGATCATCTTATTGAGGCTTTTGTTGAAACAATTGATAAGGAAAAGGGTGATGAAATATTGCAGCAAATGGAACAATTGCTTGCGGCCAACGATTTTGATGGCCTGAAAGCAATGATTGACGCCAATAAAATGAAATGCAGCATTAGCGGCACTTGCAACTGGACAGAAGTACGCCAGTTCAACCTTATGTTCTCTACCGAAATCGGTTCTGTAGCTGAGGAAGCAAATGTTATCTACCTGCGCCCCGAAACTGCACAAGGTATTTTTGTAAACTTCCTAAATGTGCAGAAAACCGGCCGTATGAAAATACCATTCGGTATTGCACAAACAGGTAAGGCATTCAGGAATGAAATCGTTGCCAGGGGATTCATTTTCAGGATGAGGGAATTTGAGCAAATGGAAATGCAGTTTTTTGTAAAACCAGGCACCCAGAAAGAATGGTATGACTACTGGAAAGAAACACGCATGAAATGGCACCTGTCATTAGGCATCTCTGCTGATAAATACCGCTTTCACGACCATGTGAAACTAGCTCACTATGCCGATATGGCCTGTGATATTGAATACGATTTCCCAATGGGTTTCAAAGAGGTAGAAGGGGTACATAGTCGTACCGATTTCGACCTGAAACAACACCAGCAATTCAGTGGTAAAAAACTCACTTACTTCGATACCGATATCAACCAGCATTATACACCCTATGTTATTGAAACATCAATAGGGCTGGACCGTACCGTGATGATGATATTAAGCGAAGCCTATGAAGAGGAAGACCTGAGCACTGCCGACAAACAGGATAGCCGCACAGTGTTGCGCTTCCCGCCAATGTTAGCACCTATCAAACTAGCTGTATTACCACTTACCAAAAAAGATGGTCTACCCGAAATAGCCCGCGACCTAATAGCCCAGTGCAAACCCCACTTCAAGTGTTTTTATGAAGAGAAAGACACTATAGGCAAGAGATACCGCAGACAAGATGCCCTGGGTACCCCATTCTGCGTTACCATCGACCACCAAACCAAGGAAGACAATATGGTAACTATACGCTACAGGGATAGCATGCTACAAGAGCGTGTACCAATGGAGCAAATAAAAAACATGGTATTGGAGAAGATTAAGATGTTCTAATTTTTCAAAATACAATTTACCTAATTGAAATGCTTAAATTGCCGCTCCTAACGGGCGGTAATTTTGTTTTATGGAAGAGCACATACTAAAAGAAGCAGCCCTGGCACTAAGGGCCGAATGGGAACTAGAGCTACCCGATACCCTAACGGAAGAGGCAATAATTAATCTACTGGCTACCAGTATAGTAAAAATTATAGAGCGTGGCCCTGATGTTTTTTACCAACTCATGTACCGTCTCGATATTTCAGAAAAAAAACTCAATGCAGTGCTGCAAAGCGACGACAAAGCCCACCAGATAGCCCGCCTCATCTATGAGCGACAATTACAAAAAATCCAAAGCCGTATCAAATACAAAACCGGAAAGGTAAATGAGGTAGATGATGAATTGAAA
>CAIWHI010000680.1 GCA_903912435.1 uncultured Bacteroidota bacterium
AGGCTTGCGGGTTGCCAATACCGCCGCCACCATATTGCTATCGGCCCTGGTATAGGTAAATTGCTGTAAATATGCGGTATCACTTACATCAATCACTAGTGAATCAGGCTTCATTTTTACATCCACTATATTCCCATCCCTCAATGGCTCACCGGTAATCAGGTTTTGCAATGATGAAAAATCAATTTTAGATGGTAAAATTTTAGCTGCATCAGATAGGGGTAATACTGTCACCTCTTTCTTCAGATAGTTAATCATAAACAAACTATCGGGAGTAACAAAAATCCTTACCCTGAATATGCCTGCCATTGCATTTATTTCAATCCAGATTACACTATCCTTCCTTATCCTAAAGTTTGCATTAAAATCATAATTATCTTCCGGTCCTTCATAGTGCACCTTAGCCTTCCCGCCAAAAGTGTTGTAAGCCATCCTGTGTTTCCATAATGGCATTACCGCATCCATATTCTGCTTCCATTGAGCAATAGTATCTTGCTTAGACTTTTCAATATTGACCACGGCAACGGTATCTTTCTTTACAACAGTTTCAACACTTTTGACTACTGGCGATTGGGCATCTTTGCCTAATGTCGAAGAATCAATAATAGCCACCGAATTGATTGCCTTATGCTTATGCCGCTTAAGTGACTTAACTAATGAACAGGATGATAAATTGAGTGTTATTGCGATAAAAAACAAGCCGGCAACAATTTTATTCATATAATTTCTCTTCGCTTATTTTTTTATCAATATTGGGATTGTCATTACCTTTCTCTTTCGATTTCTTCCAGTTCTCAACTGCCTTGGCCTTAATATTCATCTTGAAATAAACATTACCCAGATGGTCATAAAGGGTGGCATCAGCTGCGGGGCCTGCCATCAGTATGGCCTTTTCAATGTACTCTTTGGCTTTTTGGTAATCTCCCTTTTGGTACATTATCCAACCATAGGTATCTAAAAACGTAGCTTGCCCCGGCATTAGGTCCAGCGACCTTTGCGACATCTTAGCCGCGTCATCCAGCCTCTTACCCCTTTCACTCAGGAAATAACTATAATTATTCAGCAAGGTCGGGTCATTAGGAATTATCTTCAGTGCCTTATCAAATGTCTGGTCAGATAAATCATCCTGCTTTGATGAGTGATAGATGCTCCCCAATTCGCCATACATGTTACCCAGCATATCTGTATCACTCTCCGGCTGTAGTTCTATAGCCTTCTTCATTGATTTTATTGCGGCAGGAAATTCATTTTTATTTGAATGGCCTATTGCATTAAAATACCAGATAATAGCCTTAACAGGGAATAACCTCATCGCTTTTTCACTGTATTTTATTAGTGAGTCTGCATCCTGCCTGCCCCTGTATTCGCTTAGTAATTTCTCCCAGCGGGTATAGTCTCTGGGCTTCATTGCCAATACCCTTTTAAACACAACTATTGCACTATCATGCTCACCAAAGTATTGAAGCAGGTCGCCATAATAGGCAATCACATTTGTATCATCAGGGTGCATGGCTACCAATTGCTGCACCATCGGCATTGCCTGAGCCTTTGCGGCGGCATCATTGGCGAGGGTAGGTATATAGGCATTCAGGAACCCTATCTGCGCCTCGGCATCCAGGTCTTTATTAAGCACTACCTTTTTTACAAATGCCTTATATTGGGTGGTATCACCCACCTTATTATAATGCACTGCAAGACCTATTTGCACATAAGCATCATCAGGCATCACTTTTTGGGCATCATTCAAAACTTCCAGGGCCTTTGCAGACTGCTTATCATTATCATAAATTTCAGCAAGTGCCTTATAGAGTTGGCCATTCTTAGGGTCATTGGCAATCATTTGCTTTATAACCCCAATAGCCTTTTCATTGTCTTTTAGCTCCATATACACCTGCACCTTGTGCATCATTAGCTCATCATCAGTAC
>CAIWHI010000681.1 GCA_903912435.1 uncultured Bacteroidota bacterium
CAGCATCTTCACCATTATATACCCGTTGTAATTTTTAACCACCACCCCATTCTCATCAGTAAAGAAACTGGATCTAATAAAAATTGCCCTACCCTTTTTATTACTATCCGGGTTATTAATCCATTCTGAGTAAAAATCCCAGCCATTATGCTTCATCTGACTGGCAAACATGGCATTAAATGCTATGGTATCCAGCCTGAATAGAACTGTATTTTCGGAGTCAGATACCTTAATCCCACTTAGTGCTTGGTGTATACCCTGAGGAGATAATTTCAATAGCTTAGTATCTGTATTTGAAGATAGATTGGATACTTGTGACTCCTGAGCCATAAGTATCATTGACGTATCAACAACATAAGGCACCTTCAATGAGTCGCTTATTTTTTGTTGAACATCAATAAACAAACGGGTAAGATTTTTTTTCAATTGCTCCTGTTGGTCACTGTATTGCGACACCAGCCACTGTGCAGTAAACAACAATAATACTATCTGGCTAAAAAGCATCAGCCATTTTATTCGTTGCAAATTTATTTTCTTACGTCCTGCCATTTACAATACTTATAATTTCAAATGTACTAAGTAAATAAACAAAATTCCCCATGTTTAACCTTATTTAACATTCCTATCCCACCTTATCCTTCTACATTTTAGAGCATTTTTCCAGCAAACGGAATATAGGCAATAATAACATCTACGTTTATATTTGGCTTTCAACAACTTACAACTTTGGCACATTTATGGCTGTAGCATTATTGATAAATCTAGACTATATGAACAGATTAAAATTTCTACGTTCTGAGGGATTTTTGAATATTGCATTGCCAATATTAACCTTTATGATACCAATTGCCATTTTCGCAGGACTAATTGTCCTTGTTGCATTTGTAATGGGCTTCTAAGGTTCATTAAATTGGTAATCTTATTACCGTCATTATTTCCCGATATAAGATATCGGGAAATAATGACTTGTATTACCATATAGAAGTGCGAGTTTTTTTTGTATCACTTAATCAAATATCCAATTCTCACCTAAATATCTTCTTGCGCACTAATAGTTTAATTATTGATTCTCAGTCTTAATCATTGGTTGCACCTACATTCAATGTTATATTTCAGGTAGATTGTCCTATAAATCCTGAAATAGCTTGCCCCCCTATTGAAAATTAGCATTTCAGTAGTATTTTGCCACAAACTAAATATTCATGAAATACCTGCTCATCATCATTTTGGGGCTAACTCCCATTTTATCCCGCAGTCAATCAGTTGAAAAATACTTCGAAAGCATCAGAAACAATACGGCTGAATTGAATGCCTTCTTTTCCCAGATGCCCAAAGGTGGTGACCTGCATAACCATTATAGTGGGTCGGTATACGCCGAAACATATTTACAATATGTAGTAGAGCGCAACTACTATGTTAACTTAAAAACCTTTGAAGTTGATTCACTTGACCATTCCCAGGACAACAGCACTACCAATAACTGGTCTCGATTTGGCGATTTAGACTCTAAAAAACTAGGCACCATAAAACAAAACCTGATGCAAAAGTGGTCTACCAAAGACTACAATGGGGTTAGCTATCCATGTGATAAGCAATTCTTTGAAGCCTTTGCGGCTTTCGGAATCGCCAATAATAATGATAGCCGCCTGGAAGTAGGATTGCTGGAACTTAAAAAAAGGGCTAAAAAAGAAAATGTAAGTTATATAGAATTAATGTTCACCAATGTACCAGGTGGTAGTATCAAAATAACCGATACAAGCCTTGGTAGACTATTAGCACAGTCCCAATCCAATCATGATGAAAATGCCACAACAACACTTCTTGATAAGATGTACCAGATGCTGAAAGAAAAAAATGTAGATGGCGCAGCAATAGAATACAATGAGCAATTCCTAAAACCAATGCATACCAAGTTGGGCATAGATGATTCTACATTTACTATGAGGTACCAAACCTATGTAAGCCGCTCAGCCGACCCTGTAACCTTATTCAAAAATGTAGTTTTATCTTTTGAATCTGCAAATAGAAGCCCACTTGTTGTGGGAGTAAACATAGTAGCACCTGAAGATGGGGAAGTATCTATGAGAGATTATTGGTTGCATATGCAGATATTCAAATACTGCCACAAAAAATACCCTAATGTAAAATATGCAATGCATGCCGGTGAATTGACACTGGGCCTGGTAAAACCTGAAGAACTCACCTGGCATATTAATGAAGCAGTAAGAGTGGCCGGAGCTAACCGTATAGGCCATGGAGTGGATATGGCCTGGGAACAGAATCCTTATGATCTGCTTAAATATATGGCTAAAAACAAGGTAGCCATAGAAATAAACCTATACAG
>CAIWHI010000682.1 GCA_903912435.1 uncultured Bacteroidota bacterium
AAGAAGCTTTTGATTACCTTGATGCACCTATCAGGCGTATTTGCTCGGCTGATGCTAATATGCACTATGCCCCTAATCTGGTAGCACTTTATTTGCCTGATGTAAGTAAGACTGTGAAAATGGTAAAAGAAGTGATGTACTCGGCTTAAACTAAAAAGTAAAAATTCAAAAGCCTTTCAAATTCAAAAGTTAAAATTCAAAAGTCAAAAGTCGTTCGGAGAAAGACCTTTTTAAATTCAAAAGTCAAAAGCCTTTGGCGTAGTCATTTGTAATGTAAAAAGTCTTATATTAAAATGGCTGTTCGGAATATTTACGATTGTATCAAGTGAATGAAGTAAAATATTAATAAGTAATTTTCAAATAACCCTGTCCTTTGGACGGGGTTATTTTTTTGCCTGAAGTGTAGCCATTTCTACTTCCAGAAAAATAATACAAATATTGCACCGGTAAGGCAGAGTACAGATAATAGCATCATCAATAAAAATTTGGGCATCTGCTCTGGTGAAATTTTTCTCATATTATTTATTGGTTTTGTTGATGTGTTGAAGTGTTGTTCCAAAGATAATTAAAATCATGGTATCTTTATATTAGGCTGGAATAACCATATTACGCTCTTTCATTTTGTAGGATTTGTCACTTATTTTCATAATAGGACTAAAGTTCCTTTTCTTCAGCGCATAATATAAAAAAGGATTAACCACCCCGAAATACCAGGACTTGACTTCTCCTTGCTTTTCTATTTTTAAGTTGCCCATTTCTAGCTTGTCGATTCCCTTTACCAATACATTTCGGCCCATGAGGTAATTTTCGGTCTGGATATCAATAAGTGATTGGGATTTTGTAATTAAAGCCTCCTGATGAATGATGGCACCTGTATCGAGGTGTTCATCTATCATGTGGCAGGTTACACCTATTTTTTCTTTGATGCCATAAAACATGCACCAAAATGTAGAATCAATACCCCTGATCTCTGGTACTATGCCATGATGCACATTTATTGTAGCTATGCCTGCTTTTGAGAAAATATTTTCCTTGAGTATGCCTGCGCCAGCCTGCAAAATGACATCCGGCTTGGATTTTAACAGGAATGCCTCACTTTTTGTATCATTTACCTGGGTGATATATTCGGTTTCCAATTTGAATTTACTGATTGGTTGACCCAGATGGAGTAGTTTTTTATCCAGGGTTATTAAGTCGCGCTGATAGTCATA
Organism: uncultured Bacteroidota bacterium; assembly: GCA_903912435.1. Lineage (GTDB taxonomy): Bacteria > Bacteroidota > Bacteroidia > Chitinophagales > Chitinophagaceae > Nemorincola. The sequence goes on from CAIWHI010000682.1 coordinate 1,212, forward strand.
GCGCCCATCATCCGACCTTAACTCCCCATATACCTTTTTTAGTTTATCATTTAGGCTTAGTACTTTTTCATCACGTTTCACTACCAAAAAGCTATAATTATGCTTTGGTCTTTCATTAATGAGATGGGTGATATTGATGAAATTGGTAATAGACTGTACCGAAGATGTATAAATGCAAATATTCATATTAATGGATAATTTTGTGAAGTATCTGGTTTGCATTGCCCATATAGGGGTACAAACCAAAACGGTCGTATACATAATCTAAAATTCCATCATCAGCGAATTCATAGTTTACCAGAAACTGCTTGTTAAAGCCTGATTTATTAAGTGCTTCGTTTAATTGTACAGTGTATGAACCATCAGGAAAACCAATTGTTGTCACCTCTTTTTGAATAATATTTTCGAGGTATATTTTCGATTTTAAAATTTCTGCTATCGCATCATCATGATGCAAAGCACCCAGATTATTGTGAAAGAAACCATGTGATCCTATAGTGATATTTTTACTTCTTCCGGTAAGCGCAATTTCATCATTGCTCATTAATTGCCAGTAATCGTTTAATTCATTTTGCCCTGTGAAATTGTAAAGGGATAATAGTTGTTCTATGAGATTATTTTTCTCTTCGTAACCACTTATTGAGCTTTGTTTTATCGATTTTCTTAATGGGGTATTGGTTTCCCTATGGATAAATCCTTTGTTGACAAGATGGTAGTCCTTTCCTGCCATATGTACCTTACTGTTTTCGGTAGCTAAGGTGGACACAATATCCAATGCATCAGCCCATAATAATTTCCGTTCAAAACTGCCTATGCCAGTAATGAAATAGTAGGCATGCACGCCATACTTATCAAGAATGGGTAATGCATATTTTAAATTATTTCTATAGCCATCATCGAAAGTAATAACAACATTTAATTTCGAATCTGGCCATCTTCTTCCTCTAGCCAACCATCTCCAGCTTATTCTTGAGCGCATCCTACAACTTATTCAAGTGATTGATCT
>CAIWHI010000683.1 GCA_903912435.1 uncultured Bacteroidota bacterium
ATTGAGGCATTGATGCAGGATGGCAAGGCACTACAGGCAGGAACATCACACTTCCTTGGGCAGAATTTTGCTAAGGCATTTGATGTAACCTTCCAGGACAAGGACAATAAGCGTGAATTTGTATGGGCAACATCGTGGGGGGTATCAACACGTCTAGTGGGTGCTATTGTGATGGCTCATAGCGATGATGATGGCCTTGTTTTGCCACCTAAGTTGGCTCCATTGCAGGTGGTGATTATCCCAATTTACAACAATAAGGATGCAGAATCTAAACCTAAGATAGATGCACTAGCTGCCGATATGATGACTACCCTAAGGAAGCAAAATGTAAGGGTAAAGTATGATAATGATGAGAATACCCGTGCCGGCTGGAAGTTTGCTGAATATGAACTGAAAGGTGTACCAGTAAGAATCACCCTGGGTGCACGTGATATTGAGAAAAACCTGGTGGAAGTAGCCCGCAGGGATACTAAAGAAAAGAGCAATTACGCCCTGGACGGCATTGTGGCATATATACCTGAATTATTGGCTGACATACAGTCGAACATGTATCAGAAAGCACTGAATTTCAGAACAGAAAACACTAAAACTGTTGACAACTGGGACGAATTCGTGAAGATTCTGGATGAGCAACCAGGCTTTATTTCAGCCCATTGGGATGGAACTAGTGAAACAGAGGAAAAAATAAAGGAATTAACCAAGGCTACCATCCGCTGCATACCACTGGATTCAAAGCTGGAAGAAGGAAAATGTATCCTTACAGGCAACATATCTAAACAGAGGGTATTGTTTGCAAGGGCTTATTAATATATGAACAACATAATATTTTAAACACTCCATTTGAACGCTTATTAGCTAATTCAAATGGAGTGTTTTTTATTTATCAAATTTAAATTTGGCTTTTAGACTACCTTATCAATGTCACATCCCCCTTATAATAATGATAGTCACCATTAGGTCTTTGAATAATAGCCTGGTAGGTATAAACATCTAAATCCTGTGGAACTCCATTGAAAGTACCATCCCAACCTTTTTGTGGGTCGGTGGTTTTGAATAGCAATTGCCCCCAGCGGTTATAAATACAAAAATCAACCAATTTGCCATACCTGACATTTACAAACCTGAAAACATCATTCAGCCCATCTCCATTAGGTGTAAAGGCATCGGGAATATTTTCATATTCATAGGTAAGGCGGATATTTACAAAACCAGAATCCAGACAACCATTATGGTCAGTACCATATACCCTGTAGGTGGTATCGTGGATAGGTGTGATAACCGGGTTATTTATATTAGGATTAGACAGGCTACCATCATTGGGTGCCCATAAATAAATCCATGCACCATCAGCATTTAGTTGCAAACTATTACCATAGGGAATTGTTTGGCTAGGAGTAATATTGGTCAAAAGTTTTGTAGCCGCACTTGCAGGGAATGCAACATCTTTTATAGAAGAGTCATTATAACACGGATTAGCACCATAGAGTTTTACGGTATATATAAATGGGTTGGTATGTGCCCTATAGAAATGAATAGGGTTTACAGCTGTATCCACTTTACCATCACCAAATACCCAGGTATACCCAGCAATATTAACTGAGGTATTGCTAAAAAGTACTGTATCAAAAAAACACCCGGGATGCACTACATAATCGAAACCGGTATTACCTGCCGGCAACACTATAACCTTAATAGAATCACGGGGGCTTTCACAACCATTTACTGTCTGGCTTACATAGAATGTGCTGGTACCCAATGTACTTGTATTTGGTATTGGCACTGTTGCTGTACCAAATCCACCAAAAGGTGCTGTATACCATAACAAATTAGACCCTACTGCAATCAAGGGGGCACCCGTCATCGACTGGCAATAAAAAACAGGAGATATAACAGGCGGTGCAGGTGGTGGTGGACCTACTATAACAATGGCCGTATCTGTATTGATACAACCTGCCGGAACACTGGATGTCACGGTATAAATAGTTGTTACCGTAGGGCTGGCGATAGGATTTGTGCAGGCAGTACAGGATAATCCATCTGGTGGTGACCAATTGTAACTAGTGCCCCCATAGGTCGACAAAGTAGCCGTAGACCCAGGACATATGGCACCACCATTGGCAACTACACCCTTAGTTATATCAACAGTAAATGCCCGGGTTTGCGATCCTGCAATTGGGCAATTATTATCAGTAAATGTGAGATAGAATACATAAACACCGGGTGCAACACCGGTGGTGGACCAGGTAAAAGTACACTTAGGGTGATGGCTGCTATTATTCACAATATTAAAGGTGGCACCGGCAGGAATACCAGAAGGTGTAACTGTAATATTATTATTGGTATCAACCTCGGTAGGATTAATCTGTATTGAAAAAGCCCCGGCACCGGTACAAATAACAAAGTCGGTACTATCAATAACATTCCCTGAGGTATTATTAGAATATACCCCCGATGGCGGTACATCCGTGCAAGTAAGAATAAGAAACGTCATTTCGCGCTGGCAGGTACCCACTTTACGGCTCCCCCTGAATTCTTCAATATTATAGGCCACCATACATCTTTGCATCACATTTGGGAAGAAGGAAATTTGCCCTGTATGCTGATTGAATGAAAAACCAGATGGTCCGCTAACATTCAGAGGTGTAGTAGCAGTAATTGGTTGTCCCGGCCAGGCAAAGCCTGTATAAGAAACCGGGCCACCGGGAATGCAGGTTGTGGAACCATCGGCGCACTGCCCATCTACCAGGAAAAACACAAGGCTATCCCCATCCGGATCGATAGCACCCGGATTATAATTATCACTATTATCTAAGCAAAAATAAGGAGTAGGACCAACAGTGAGATTAGGGTTAGAATTATGAGTTACCGTATTATCTAGTGTATCCACCAATTCAGTAATAGTACCAGATACAATATTGGTAATAGCTGCAGCCCTGCCGGCCAGTGAACCACTGCCCATATTACCTGTAAACAGAAATCGCCAAACATTGGATGTGTGTGGTAAGGTATAGGTGGCAGTGTAAACAAATTTCTTGATACCCGGAATAGCAGATGCAGGGTCGGCACATTGTGTAATAATACCAGGACAAACAGGGGTAATTTCCAGACCCACATCGGGTGGCTGAACAGCTAGTAAAACGTTGTCAACCAAAGTATTGCCATCATAAATACAAATGAAGGGTGTGCATGTAGGTAAGGTGGAGAATGCTGAAGCACTGGCCGGACCACAATCGCCATAGGCCACAAGGGTTATATTATAAGTATTGCCACTTACGTAGGTATAAAACAAGTCAAGTCCTACAATATGGGATGCCATTGCCTTATTGGCATATGGCAATAAAATGACAAAGAATATAAGGCATCTTATTAATAGGCGATTGGGATATTTCATATTAAATTGAGCATATCGATTAAAGGTTATGGTAAAGATAAATATTATAATGTTCTTTCAAAAGAATTTTACATACAGATAATACACTATTTTGAAATTTCCCTTTAAACAACAAGGCGGTGAGAATGGCGGCGGCGAAGCTGAAAAAATACAGGCTGAATAACACCACTGGTGCGGCACGCGGGCTGAACAGCGCGGCGGTGATAAACACAAATACTTGCAAGCGCGCCGAGCATAGCGAAAACGGAATCACCAACATGG
>CAIWHI010000684.1 GCA_903912435.1 uncultured Bacteroidota bacterium
ATTTACTATAAGCATATTCCCCATAAATCATAGGATGATGTCCCTGGAGAGTATCATCAGCAAAAACTACATCACCATCTCCATTCCGGGTATAGGTATAGCGTTTGAATTTCTTATTATTAGTAAGGCCCAGTGCAATTCCCTCATCCCAGTCGCCTAAAAATTCTACACCTATATATACACCGCCATTCATTGGGATATAATCTTTACTTACATCTATTTTCACCCATCCTCCACCTTTTTCTCCATGCCCTACAAAATCGCTTTTTGAAATTTTAGTCATAGGAAAGGTATCATTCTCATAAACATTAATCCTAAAATAAGCCTCAGGATTACTGTGTTCATAATCTTCAACGTAAATATATACGGTTTTTAGGAAGCCATTTCCATGCCTGGCATCTAAAAAAACACCCAATTCATGCCCATACATCATAATAGAACGGCAAACACAGATATTGCGCTTCTTACCCATTTTAGCCATATGCTCTTTATGTTTGGTGGCGGTTACGCTTATAGCATTCAATTCTGCATTTAACTGCTTCAATATAATGGTGTTAAAACTATCCAGGCTATTGGTTTTTACTTCTTTTCTTGCAAAACCCAATCGGTAAAAGTAGAGTGATTGTATACTGTCCTTATTTAGGGTAATAGTGAAGAAGCCGTTACTATCGCTGCTTACTGCATAGGTGCCCGATAGGTTTTTGATAAATACATTGGGAATTATTACCCCATAGCTATCTACTACCACTCCTTTGTAGGTAGCTATTTGTGCTTGGGTGAGTTGGCTGAAGATTAAACAGGATATGAGGAGAAAGAGGTGTTTCATTGGGTGGATTTTGGAGAATAAATTTAAGGGATTTTTATTATTTCAGATTTTTGTTTTGAACTGTGATTAAACTGATTTTATGAAGGCTATGATTTCACTATTATGTATCTACCACGCGCCATTGTTGGTGTTTTCACCAACAATCATTTCGTTTAGCTAATTCGTTTAGGCAGGCTTACTATTCAAAATTGCTAACATCGACAGTTGTTGGTGAAAACACCAACAACGGCATTTGGGAAAGATAGATTTCAAGTTAAAAGTGACCTAAATAATCGTAGCACAGTTTTTGTGAGGGAAGGTGAGTAATAAAAGCCGTAATTTTGCAGCCTTATTACTATTTTAAACTATTTAAATAAAGACGCAATCACCAAGTATGTTTTCTAAACTGTTTAACTGGAAAAAAAAGGAACTTGAAGCTGATGAAAACCAGCCATTAAGGCCAGGTGTTGACTGGTCGTTTCTGGGTGCTGATATGCACTCCCATTTTGTTCCGGGTATAGACGATGGTGCAAAAACTATTGAAGACTCCCTGAATATGCTGAGGGCAATGAAGGAAATGGGCTATAAGAGCATTATTACCACTCCCCATGTGATGATTGACTTTTACCCAAATACTACCCAAACTATTACTGAAGGTATCAAAAAAGTGCAGGATGCCCTTGTGGAAAATAATATTGAACTAAATATTAAGGCCGCTGCTGAATACTATATTGATGAGTACTTCATGGAAATACTAAGGAAGAATGAATCTTTGCTTCCGGTACATAATAATGAAGTATTGGTTGAGTTCTCAATGATGTATGAGCCACCAATGCTTTTTGATGCTATTTACCAAATGCAGCAGGCAGGTTATAAACCCATTATTGCCCACCCTGAGCGTTATGTGTTTTTTCATGGTAAGACTGCAAAATTCAGTGAAATGAAGTCGAGGGGATGCCTGATGCAGATGAACCTGCTTGCAATAGCCGGTTATTATGGCAAGGGAGTGAAGATGGCCGCCGAAGACCTAATAAAAAAGGGCATGTATGACTACTGTGGCAGTGATATGCACAACATGAAGCATGCAGGTGTGCTTAGGGCTATGATGCAATCTAAGGATTATCATACTATTCGCAATTATCCTTTCCTTAATGCGCGATTGTGTTTTTAGGGGGAGTGTGCAAGTTTTTATTTTCTCGCTACGTGCTTGAGGCTGACAATGCTGTGACAAGCTAATTTTCATAGCCTCCTTGGTGGCCTCACCCCCGGCCCCTCTCCGGAAAATGGAGAGGGGTGACAACGAGGGCAAGAGCACCTTTTATATCGATTTTAGCCCTTTAGTTTACTCTTAATGCCTAGCCTCAATGGGGAATTGAACTTCAAGATCAAGGGCTATTCAGCTATTATTGAACTTTATTAATAAAGTGATTAATTACTAGGGAGCGCGGGCAATTTGATAGTTTAAAAAGCACAGCAATATATAACCTCTCCCTGATTATAAATCATTTTTTGTTTTGTTATTGATTCCTAAGTTAATTAGCTGTAATTAATTGAGGCTAAACCTATTTTAACAAGGAAAAGATTATTTTTGCACCTCGTCGGGCGAAAATTATATTTCGCCATGACGAATATTTGAATATTTATGGAGAACACTTATAAGATTGGGGTTATTGGTCTTGGTTATGTGGGCCTGCCTTTGGCCGTTGAATTCAGCAAATATTATCCTGTAATAGGATTCGATATTAATCAGCGAAGAATTGATGAGTTGCAAAGTGGCCACGACTTCACGTTGGAAATAGATGAGCCATTATTAACTTCGGTAAGTGTTCCGGCACCGCCGGCATATGGACATAAGGGCTTGTATTGCACAAATGTGCTCCAAAACATCGGTGATTGTAATTTTTATATTGTTACAGTTCCAACACCTGTTGATAAAAATAACCGACCAGATCTTACTCCCCTATACAAGGCAAGTGAAACAATAGGCAAGGTAATTAAGAAGGGTGATATAGTAGTTTATGAATCTACGGTATACCCAGGTGTTACTGAAGACGAGTGTGTGCCGGTAATAGAAAGGGTTTCAGGATTGAAATTCAATGTAGATTTCTTTGCAGGTTATTCACCAGAGCGTATTAATCCGGGAGATAAGCTGCATACTATTTCTAAAATCAAAAAGATAACCTCTGGTTCTACCCCAGCAATTGCTGATGAGGTAAATAACCTCTACGGTTCAATTATTGTTGCCGGTACCCATAAGGCAACCAGCATAAAGGTAGCTGAAGCTGCCAAGGTGATAGAAAATGCCCAGAGGGATATCAATATTGCATTTGTAAACGAGCTGGCAAAGATTTTCAATCGCATGGGTATTGATACACATGAGGTATTGGCTGCCTCGGCTACCAAATGGAATTTTTTGCCTTTTAAACCGGGTCTGGTAGGTGGTCATTGTATAGGTGTGGACCCTTATTACCTGGCCCAGAAAGCACAGGAGGTAGGTTACCACCCTGAGATAATACTGGCAGGCAGGAGATTGAATGATGGGATGGGCGAATATGTAGCCCATGAGGTAGTGAAGCTGATGATAAAAGGAGATATACCTGTTAAGGCGGCTAATGTACTGCTACTGGGCATCACCTTTAAGGAGAATTGCCCTGATGTGCGCAATACACGTGTAATAGAGATCATTAAAGAATTGAGGGCTTTTGAAATAAACCTCACAATCTGCGATCCATGGGCCAAAGCCGAAGATGTGGTGCATGAGTATGGTATCAACATAGTAAATGAAGTACCTGCCGGTGTGGTTTACGACTCAATAGTGCTGGCAGTGGCTCATAAAGAGTTTTTAAATGTAAACTGGAGAACAAAGGTGAAACCTAATGGAGTAATTTATGATATAAAGGGTTGCCTGGAAAAGGAAATGATAACCGCAAGATTGTAATTAGTTAGGTGAGCTAAGTTAGGGTGTAATTACTCAAACTTGTTATTTGTCTGGCAATTATTACAATTGAAGTCTGGGATATATTGGTAAGGGTTGGTTGAGAAAATGATAGATGTATAAGTTCCATTCTATCTGCTACATGGCTACCTATGGGAGCGTGGAGTATTAATTTTGTCAACCTACCTATTTTGAACTATTTTTGGTAAAATTTTTTGAAATGTATAATAAAACTAAGCAAAACCGCTACAGTTTTGTTGCTTTATTGCTATTTATCGTGATTGCTGTAACGAGTTCGTGTATAAATACAAAAAAGATAATTTATTTTAATGACCTGCCCGATTCATCAAGTCGTCCTTATTTATTAGGTGACCTTACTACTTATGTAGAGCCGAAGATTGAAAACAGTGATATATTAGCTATTACAGTTCAGACAATTGTTGCTAATTCACAAACACCTATTACATCAAGTTCTACAGGTACATTCAGTTCACTTAATGGTTTTATGGTGGATAAAAATGGCTTCATTGAGTTGAACCTGATAGGGTTTGTAAAAGTTGCGGGACTAACTACATCTGAAGCCAGGGAACTAATTAAGCAAAAAGCCAAGGAATTTTTTAAGGATCCTGTAGTAAATGTAAGGATAGCCAATTTTGATGTTCAGGTGTTGGGGGATGTTGCCAAGGTAGGTGTTGTAACGCTATCCAGTGAGAAATCGAGCTTACTGGATGCATTAGCCCTTGCCGGTGACCTATTGCTAACTGCAAGAAGGGATAATATACTATTGATAAGAACTGAAGGCGACCAAAAGAAATTCATTCGTTTCGATTTACGTTCAAAAAACATTTTCCAGTCTCCCTATTTTTATTTGAAACAGCACGATATTATTTATGTAGAGGGCCGTAAAGACAAATTGCAGGCTAGTGATAATGGATTTAGCCGTACGCTTGGTTTAATATCATCATTTGCAAGTTTAATTTCCCTTGTACTTATATTTAGGACCTTTAAATAATTTTGAGGATGGAAAAATTAGAAGGGAAAAAATCACCGGCAGTGGAAATTAATAAACCACCCTTGCCGGAGGTTGATCCAAAGAAGAAATCGGAAGAAAACAATACGTTTAACCTAAAATGGCTTTTATCAACTGTGTTGGTAATATGGCCATGGCTATTAGGTAATGTAATAGTATCCCTCATTATTGGAAACCTTTTTTTAAGGTATTCTACTCCAATTTATCGTTCACAAGCCGAGTTATTGATTTTTGATTCTAAAAAAGGTGGTTCATCTGCAGGAGATGATACCATGAAGGTGTTGAAAATTGATAACAATTCTATCAATATTGATAATGAAATAGAAATATTGAAGAGCCGCAAAACCATGGGGAAGGTGGTTGCAAAACTGAAACTAGAAATAGAATATACTATTTCGGGCCGATTCCAAACCAAACAACTTTATAACGTAATTCCATTTGAACTAAATAAGGCCGATACCATAGACGATTATTACAATTGCATGGTTAGTATTATTGATTCCAGTTCTTTTATTTTTTCTTCATCGGGTGGTAAACCAATTAAGGGGAAATGGGGTGATACTGTTTTTGCCCCAATGGGCAGGAAGTTTACGCTTACTAAAACCCAATATTTTTCGCCAAACGATAAAAAAAAGTATGCAGTTAACATCCTATATATTGCGGATGCGGCCACACTTTATATGGGTAAAGTAGATATAGGCTCCCCTGGTAGAACATCAAGCTATATCACCATATCGATGTCTGATTTCATACCAGAAAGGTCTATTGATGTAATAAATGCGCTAATGGAATTCTACAAAATAAACAATGTAGAAAACAGAAATGCCATATCATTAAGTACCTATAAGTTTATCAATATACGTATAGATAGCGTCTTGAACGAGCTTTCGGGTATTGAGAATGACATAGTAGATTTCAAGCAGAAGTATAATATTGCCGATATGGGTGCACAATCTATACAGGTAATTAACCAGGCAGCAACTACAAGAGAAAAACTGGCCAATGAAGAAGTTACCCTTAATACAATAGGGAATATTAGTGATTACCTTGAACATGCACCCGATAAGGAACAATTGATTTTACCTGCCTCCCTACTCGATAACCCTGGTTTGGTAAATATGATGAACAGGTATAACCAGCTTGAGGTGGATGTGGAAACCAGTGAAATCTCCAATACTGCCAAGAACCCTATAACTAATAACCTGATAAAGCAGAAAAACGAAATTAAGAACAATATTAAGCAAACTCTCAGGGCCTCAAAACAACAGATAGAACTGAAAGTAAAGAAGTACAGGGAAGAGTTGGATAAGATAGAAGGCAGGATAGGTCTGGTACCTAAGGTAGAAAGAAATTATCTTGACTATGCCCGCCGTCAGACCATAAAGCAAGATTTATATATCTTCCTGCTTAAAAAGAGAGAAGAAACCGCTATTGAAATGTCGGCTACACAGCCCAATGCAATGGTGATAGATGACGCAATCAATTTTGGTAAGGTATCACCACAACACTCACGTATATTGATGATGTCGCTGGTATTCGGTATTGCAATTCCTTTTGCAGTTATATTGTTGCGCCGTGGCCTTAACATACGAATCATCAGTAAAACAGATATCATAAAGTTAACAACTATACCAGTAATAGGTGAAATTGGTAATAACCAGAACAGTGAAGCTATCGCAGTTACGAAAAACAGTCGTTCAATCATTTCTGAACAGTTCCGTGCATTACGTACCAATCTCCAATATTTGCTAACGGATAGGAATGATAAAGTACTGATGATCACATCGAGTATGTCGGGTGAGGGTAAATCGTTCATTGCGGTAAACCTTGCCATTACCCTTGCTATGTCGGGGAAAAAGGTGATTTTGTGTGAGCTTGACCTTAGAAAGCCAAAGATTTCAAAGACTCTGAAAATTGATAATAGTGCAGGGTTTACCAATTATGCAATAGGTAAGGTAGAATTGGACGAAATTATTGTGCCTTCAAATGTTGATCCAAATTTATTCATACTTCCTTCGGGTCCGGTACCACCCAATCCTTCTGAGTTGATTCTATTGCAAAGAACTGAACAACTGTTTTTAGAACTTAGAGAAAGATACGATTACATCATATTAGATACCTCGCCTGTAGGACTTGTAACCGATGCACAGTTGCTATATCGCTATGCTGATACAGCATTGTATATCGTAAGGCAGGGTCTTACTTACAAACAGCAGTTGAACATACCTAATGAACTGTATTACAGCGGCAGGATGCCCCGCCTTAGCTTTATCATCAATGACGTAGTTGCGAACCGAGGCTTCGCATATGGTTATGGATATGAAGAAGGTTATGGCTATGGCTACGGTTATGGTTACGGATATGGCTACGGTTATGGTTACGGATATGGCTACGGTTATGGATATGGTTATGGATATGGCTCTTATGGTAATGGTTATTATGTAGAGGAGAAGAGAAAAGGAATTAAGAGCATGATAAAACAAAAGAATAAATAATAAGCCAATAAGAAGATCGTTATCAAAACGGTCTTCTTATTTTTATTGATATTGTTTCCCCGATTGCAGGAAAAACTATAGGGAACTTCCGGTTTTTGAAGGTAGCCCAAAGCTGCCTGGCAGAAAATGGAAGCGATAAAAGTCGCTGGGGCTGCAGAATAAAACAACAAATTGTATGGTTGAAAAAACTGTGCCTGTGGAAAAGGAAAAATGGGATATCCATATAGTCGCTAACCGCAGGAACTTAGAGTTAAACATTGCTGAAATATGGCGTTACCGCGACCTATTAATGTTATTTGTAAAAAAAGACATTATTACCGTATATAAGCAAACTATACTTGGGCCTGTTTGGTTTGTACTACAGCCTATTTTTTCTACATTAGTCTATAGTGTTATTTTCGGGCAGTTAGCCGGTTTTTCATCTAGTGGAATACCGCCATATGCATTCTATTTAATAAGTGTTACTTTATGGAGTTATTTTTCTGATACACTGAATATTACTTCCAAAACATTTACTGATAACTCTAGTATTTTCGGCAAGGTTTATTTTCCCCGATTGATAATGCCCTTATCTAAAATAATGTCGGGTCTTGCAAAGTTTTTTATACAGTTTTGCCTGTTTCTGGCATTTTGGGCCTATTATGTATTTATTAAGCATAGCATTACTCCTAGTATCTATATAGTATTTACACCCTTAATATTACTTGTAATTATCACCATGGCGCTTGCATTTGGTGTATTGATAACATCAATGACAACAAAATACAGGGATCTTACCTTTCTGATAGCATTTGGCCTTCAATTAATGATGTATGCCACACCTGTTGCCTATTCAATCTCAGACCCCAAAGTTGCAAAATGGAAGCACCTGTTATGGTATAATCCATTGACCTCATTGTTTGAAGGGTTTAAGTATGGTTTTTTTGGCACAGGTGAATTTAACGTACCATGGATGTTGTATAGTACGTGTTTCACCCTCATTATGCTAATGATAGGAATATACACCTTTAATAAAGTTGAAAAGCGTTTCATTGATACGGTTTAATATAAAGTAATGAGCAGGGAAGTTGCAATAAGGGTTGAAAATTTAAGTAAGCTTTACAGGCTGGGCCAGATAACGACCGGTACACTTACCCATGACTTGAAGAGGTGGGCTGCAAAGATGCAGGGAAAAGAGGATCCGTTTATGAAAGTAGGCGAGGAAAACGACCGTACAAAAAAGGGAGGCAGTGACTATACCTGGGTATTGAAGGATATCAATTTTGAAATAAATAAGGGTGATACACTGGGTATTATAGGTAAGAACGGTGCGGGTAAGTCTACCTTATTGAAAATACTATCGAGGGTTACCGCACCTACCAAAGGTGAAATAAAAATAAAGGGCCGTATTGCCTCCTTGCTTGAGGTAGGAACAGGCTTTCATCCCGACCTTTCGGGCCGTGAGAATATATATATGAATGGCGCCATATTAGGTATGACCAGGCATGAAATTACCCGGAAGTTTGATGAAATAGTTGATTTTGCCGGTATTGAGAAATATGTTGGTACACCTGTGAAACGCTATTCATCTGGTATGTATGTTCGCCTGGCATTTGCCGTGGCCGCATTTCTGGAGCCTGAGATACTGATAGTAGATGAGGTGCTGGCAGTAGGGGATGCAGAGTTTCAGCGTAAGTGCATGGGCAGGCTAAAGGATGTAAGCGTGAATGATGGCCGTACCGTAATTTTTGTAAGCCATAATATGACAGCCATGCAGTCGCTGTGCAACCGCACCATAATGCTGGAGCGGGGACAAATAAAAATGACTGGTGATACCGATACTGTAATCAATCATTACCTCAATACCTATGTAAGCACATCAAGTACCAAGGTATGGGATGAACATGAATCATCGGGCAATGATTATGCCCGCCTGCGCAGCGTGAAGGTGGTAGATGATGAGGGTGTGGCTATTTCAAATTCGTTTATAGAAGAAGGTGTAAATATCGAGACTACCTACCAATGCCTGGAAGAAGGAAGTAAACTATATGTATCGCTGGTAATCAAGAACCAAAAAGACGACCTCATTTTTATTTCCTCTTCTATATCAGAAGATGTATGGTCAATGAATCCGCATCCATTAGGTACTTACAAAACTACTTGTAAGGTACCGGGCAATCTGCTGAATGATATTACCTATAAAGTTACTGTATTTCTGATTCGTAATTCAACTGATGTTGTATATACAGCCGAAGATATAATTATTATTGAGAAAACAGACCCCGGAAATAACCGCCGTGGATTGTATGGGAAATGGGGAGGATTGGTTAGGCCAATACTTGATTGGAGAACAATAAAATTGTAATAATTTATTTTTTCAAAATTTCGCTAGCTATTTTTATTGCACTCTTACCAAAGTAATATTGATTAATTTTACTGTAACCTGAGGTTTGTGTATGGTTATATTACAAGGCAATAGCAAGATGTTTTCATAATATATATATTATTGCGTTTATAAATTAGGTTGTACGGCAATATAAATAATCATCAAAACTCAAATTTGAATCCTGCAGTTGGGAAAATTGCCAGTCCGTCATAGTAGGTTTTACCGGTTATTGAGTTGAAGCTTTCCCCATTGGCTATTTGCTTATTCACTACGTTTACTATGTCCATGAACATGGTTAGATTGGCAGCTTTGAACTTGAAATTGTAGTTAACCCTTATGTCGAGACTTGAAAAGTCGGGTAACCTACTGGCATTTCTTCCAATCAATTGCTCAGAATAGCGCAGGTAATTAGTGTTGTTGAGTACATTGGTAATAATGATATAGTTATCCTTTGGTTTACCAGTAGCATACCGGTATTTTACAGCAAAAGACAGCTTTTTATTGAGCGTATAACTGGCCATGAAATTGAACTGGTGAGGCTGGCTATACATAAAGTTGTATTCTCCTATCCCATCATGGTCGTCTCTTTTGCAATCAATATAAGAATAGCCCAGCTGCCCATGAAAATTCTTTACAAGGCGTTTTGTAAGGTTTACATCTATCCCTTTACCCCAACCTGTACCGGCATTGGTTTTATAAACCGTGCCATCTACAGGGGTTACCACCAGGTTTTGGAAATCTTTATACCATCCCTCCAAAGTGAATTTGAGGTCGGGTGAAAAATAGTGTTTGTACCCAACAATGTATTGGGCAACTTTCTCCATTTTCAGTATATGATTGGCAGGTTGGTCGGCAATATCAGAATATACAGGGTCCTGGTAGTAAATTCCGCCTCCGAAATTGATACTATTCCTACTGTCGAAATTAAAGCTACCGCTTACTCTTGATGAGATAACGTGCTGTTGGGAAAACCCGGTAAAATCGTATCTAATGCCTGCATTAACTGTAACCCTACTTATGACCAAGGAATAGTTGGCAAAACCTGAAAGATTATAGTTTCCACCGCTAAATTTAGCATTGACCAGAGCTGGATAAATAGGCTGGTAAGGTAGGCCACCTGTGTTTATATTATCTCTAAACACAAAATTGGTATCATTTGTTCTCAATATCCGCTCATTATTCAATGCCAAATAATCGGCTTCCAGTCCACAATCGAATTTGTTACTTTTATTGATTGTGTGGTTATAAATGCTGCGGTAGCCAATTTTATTTTCTGAGTATTCCTGAGTCTGGATATTGTCGTTATAATCAATAAGCGGTTTAAGCAAATTACCATTTGTATCTGCAATTGGGTAGGCCTTACCTACTTTAACATGGGATGTATAATTAGTGAAGTAAAGCACATTCTTCCAATAGCTATTCTTACCCGTGAGGGTTCTCAAATTAATACCTAATATCGTTTTATTGCGTCTGAAATCGGGTAGGTAAAGTAGGTTCAGCTTTTTATCGGCATACACATTGTCTATATCACGAACATAACTTTCTGGGCATACAATTGCTAATATGGAAAGTTTGTTTTGGTTATTCAACTGAGTAGTGGTTTTCAATAATAAATCACCATATATGGGAAGGCCGATATCCTTAAGGCCTACCACATTTACAAGTCCATAAAAATTCTGATACCGGGCAGAGAGGAATAGTGTTGTGTTTTTATTGATATGCGATGGGCCATCATAATTAAGTGTAACACCCAAAAGGTCTACCTGGCCATCTATAATTGCATTCTCTTTATTGCCTTCCTTTATACCCAATCCTAAATAAGAAGCACCCCGCCTTCCATATTCCGAGCCAAAACCACCACCCTGAAATTGGGCATTATCAATGACCCTGGGTGCAAAAATGCTAAAGCGGCCACCATTGGGGTCATTAAAAAAACTATTCCCTTCCAGGTGGCCAACCTCAGTTACCGGAATATCATCAACCATGTACACATTATCCCTTACCCCCTGCCCCCTAACGGCTATTGCAGAATAAATACCCCCGCTACTTGATACGCCCGGTAGCATACCTATGGCACGGAAAATATCGCCTTGCGAACCAGGGTTTAGGGCAATTTCTTCTCTTGAAAAGCTATAAGATGAAACAGGTGCCATACGGTTATTTTCGTACCTGAATCCTTTAACGGTTACCTGCTTTACCGAATGTATGGCCTCCTGTATCTCTATTTCCCTATAGCTGGTTTTACCTACAAGAACATTAATGTTTTGTACCACCTTATCTTCATAGCCCATAAGCCTAATCTCAAGGCTGTAATTACCTGGGGCAATATTGTCCATTTCAAAATTACCCAGTGAATCAGTAAGGGTGGATGTTTGGGTGCCTGACAGTATAATGAAGGCACCAACAATTGATTGCTTGTTATCTTTATCTAAGATGCGCCCCTTTATATTACCAGTGGTGATACTTTGACCCAGTATTAGCCAAGGCAGAAATAATAAAAGGGTTAGTAAATTTCTAAAACTCATCAACCTTTACAATTTATGCAAAGGTAAAGTGTCAATTATTCCCGAATTACATGGTAGTGTTATTCCCCTAGAGTTTCTTTGGTTAATTCTCCTGGTTTCAATTGGTTTAGGTCCCAGAGTTTAGCCCAGTGGATTTGGGTAGCATAATGAATGGGGTTGGATAGGGCATAATTGGGTACTGCGTTTTTGGCTTTAAATTTTTCATGTGAGCCCGCATCATATATGGCCCGCTTGACACGTCTAGTAAAAGCACATAGCCATAACCCTGCCTTATAGCCCAGTTTTTGGCGTGTAAATGGTCGAGTTGCCGGGATTTATTTATGGGTTCTTTAAAACCCGCTTTTTTCCATGACTGCCTATAGCTTTTATAGGCCGGATTTACCCATAGATGGCTGTTTTCATCAGTATATCTGGCTAATACAGGATGGGTAATTTTTGAGATTATTACTGCTCAACAGGGTTTATGCCCTGTATAGGAGACCAAAGGCCAATTTCTGCCAATAGAATATCCAAATTTAAAACTGCTACAGGAAAATGGTCATCAACTATAAGCGCCTTTAACTTCTCCTCATGGGTACGATTTGGAATTTCGAATAAATCATCTTCCATAATGGGGCGAACTTGAGAATTAATTATCCACTTTTACACCCATCCTTTTTCTTCCATTAGCTTTTCGGCTCTTATTATGTCTTCAGGAGTATCAATTTCTACGCCCATATATTGGGTAATAGCCATCTTCATGGGTATCCCATGCTCTAAAAAACGTAGGCACTCTATCTTTTCTGCAGACTCTAATGGGGTTAGGGGCCAGTTGGTGAAACTCATCAATGCGTCTTTTCTGAAGGCATACACACCTATATGCTCATAGTAAGGTACATCTACCTTAAGGTCGCGGGGATATGGAATGATGCTGCGTGAAAAGAATAAGGCATTATAATTGAGGTCAAGGGCTACTTTTACATAGTTGGGGTCTTTGATTAATCCGGGGTCAGTAAGCCTCTGTACCAAAGAAGCCACCTGCACTTTGTGGCCATCCTCGCCGGCAAATAAATTGAGTAATTGGGCCAAAGGTTCTTTCTGAACAAAAGGTTCATCGCCCTGCACATTTACAAATACATCGGCTTCCATATATGCGGCAACCTCTGCTATCCTATCAGTGCCACTTTCGTATATGCCCTTGCTTTTTACAGCTTTGCCGCCATAAACCGAAATTTCATGAATAATATCATCGCTATCAGTTACAACAATAACTTCATCAAATAGCCCTGTTTGTACAGCAGACTCGTAAGTTCTCCTGATAACACTCTTACCTTTAATAGTAGCCAATAGTTTAGAAGGAAACCTGGTAGCCCCCAGGCGCGCCGGTATCAATGCAATTACCCTCATTCTTGATCTGGATCGTTTCTAAAAAATATCAACCTAATGGTTAAATAAAATAACCTTTCTACTATAAGACAGTACATTACACAATTAACTAATAATCCCACACAAAAAAACCATGCTTTCTGTGCAGCTTTTGGAAATAGAACATGCATTGGGAAGCGGAGTACATTAAAAACATCGGCCATAAAATTGAGGAAAATATTTTTTCCCAGCTTGCCCTCATCACGGCTTAGGGCCATATCTGATGTATAGAAGGCTATCACAAGTGATAATATCAGTAAAATAAAAAAAATGGCGAAATTGAACTTTCTCATGATGACCCCTTTTTAATTAAACCTAAAAATAACAAAATCCAACCAATAATAAAGCATAGACCACCTATGGGTGTAAGTATACCTGCAGGGCCTATACTTGCGCCACTTATGCTAAATAAAACAATGGCATATAGAGATCCGCTGAATAAGGCAATACCAGATATAAAAAGGGCAGTAACGGCTTTTACATTCTTAAATTGAGACAAGCCATAGCATATACCAGCTATTAGCAACCCGAAGCTATGATAAAACTGATACCTGACACCGGTTTCAAACACGGCAAGCATGTCGGGGGTAAGTTTGGCTTTAAGTGCATGGGCACCAAAAGCACCTAGAACCACTGCAAGTGCTGCAAACAAGGTACCTGCTGCTAATGCCGGTTTGTGCATAGGGAAATGATTTCGGCAAAGATACTTAAGCCAAAGTTACTGGCAAGTAAATTATAGTAGGCCTGATTATATACCAATCTCCTGGTTTGCAATAAATCAGTAAGGTAGGCTAGTTTATCTTCCTTATTTTCTAATAAGGGTCTGGTACCCTGATTTTTTTCCAGATTATTTACAATCCATGCTGGTTCAGCTTCCAGGTAAATGGTAGTTCCATGGGCATTCATGAATTCCATATTATCGTAGTAACATGGGGTTCCGCCTCCACAAGCAACCAGGGTATTTTCGGTTGCCAATGTTACTACTTCTTCCAGGCATTGTCTTTCTATTTCCCTGAACCAGTCTTCTCCATATTCCATAAAAATTTCAGGAATGGTTTTGTTTTCAGTTTGCACTATATATTCATCAAGGTCTATAAACTCGAGTTGGTTTTCAACAGCCCATAATTTACCCCAATGAGTTTTACCCACACCCGGCATACCAACCAGAAAATATAAATCCGGGTCATTTTTTTGTAATTCTGCTTCTTTAATAATCATTGATGTGGGTGCATTGTCAAAAATAAAAAAAATGTAGAAAAAGGTAAATACAAAATACCAGTGCGGGGTAGACAATAATAAGTAAAATTACTTGCACATTTAGTGTAAACGGGTAAGTGCGCTGCTCGTTTAAAGCGATGACAAATAGGAGTGGTGTAATTAATGGAATTAGCAAATATATGGTAGCATCTAGCCGTTTACCACTACTGCCCATGCCCCTGATGAAAGATGTTATTAACATCTATAGCATCAGGGTAAACATTGAGTTGATAAAAAACAACCAGGTTAGGCTACTTTTTTCCTCCATTGATTCCTTGAAGAAAAATAATACTAAAATTGAGAACAATGTAAGTAACCCATTGTACCAAAGCAGAAATTTGATGTTATACTGTTTCAATACACGGGTATTTTATTGTTTCTATTCTATCTCATTTATAAACTTCCAAATCATGAGTAAGGCCATTGACATGGCCATTTCTTTATTGCGCAGGCGGTCGTTGGTGAAGTGGAATACCTTGGTTTTTACTTTCTGTTCATTGGCTACGGCCATCCATACGGTACCTACTGGCACCCTATCGCTTTCCCCGCCTGTGCTAAGCAGACCGGTAATACCA
>CAIWHI010000685.1 GCA_903912435.1 uncultured Bacteroidota bacterium
AGGTAAGATATTTTTAAAGAATGCCTGCCAATAGGTACACTGTCAATACGAAAGCGACCATTCTCGTCGGTGGCTGCACCTTTTATTGGGTCACTGTTTAATAATATAACTACCACACCAGGCAATGGTGCTTTAGATGCCTCATCATACACATTACCTGCTACTGTCTGAACTTGTGCTATACCGCTCATCCAAAACAATATAGCCATTACAAAAAGAATTACTTGCTTCATCATATTTAGGAATTTGAATGCAAATATCTTAAGTGGTTTTGTCTTTTTGCTTAACCCAAATCAAGAGATGGTTTAGCGAAAAACTTCTTAACCCAAATCAATAATATTCAATGATACTATTTTGTCATTAGTTTACAAACCCATTTATAGGCTTTGGGAACATTTACTAAGGTTAAATGACAACCAGTGATTTCTTCTTATTATGCACCCGCGATTTTATGCGGCTCAATGCTTCTGGTGTGATGCCCAGATAGGAGGCTATCATATATTGAGGCACCCGTTGCATCAACCATGGATGGTCGCTAATCACTTTTCTGTAGCGTTGTATGATGGTTTCATTTGCCTGGGCATGGTTGGCTTCACACATTTCCAGAAACAAACCCTCAGCAATTTTCCTGCCCAGCTTATTGGCTTCAGGCACCTTTTCATAAATCATTTGCAGGTCATCAAATGATGTTTCAACCACTTCAGTATTCTCTAATGCCTGTACAAATGAATTTGCCGGTTTACGGGTAAGGAAGCTCTGGTAATCGCATATATAGTTGAGTTCATTGCAAAAGCCAATAATTTTCTCCTTTCCATTCACCATGAAATACATTTTCACCAGGCCTTTATTGATAAATGAAACATTATTACACACATGCCCCTCTTTTACAATAAGCTCACCTTTTTTAAACGAACGCACTTTCAATACCTGTTCAGTTACTTTCCAGTTCTCCTCTGTCAATGTGGGTAACAACTGCATATAATATGCTTTCAGACGTTGGAATTGTTCATTTTCAGGCATAAAAAACGTTTGTAACAAAGTTCATAATTTTTGCGATTCATCGAACATTTAAAATGTTAATGCCGGGGAATTTTATATGCCCAATATGTATCAATGTAATAATTGAAAGTGAATCAAAAAACAAAACCGCTCCAAAGGTGAATAAGGAACGGCTGCTGATTTGAAAAGTGAGAGCGTTTAGTCTACGGTAAGTACTCCGTCAATATTTGAAACTGTTTTATTGCGGTCAAGATTAGTAATATTTAAACCCGACCATTGCCATGATTGGTCGATTTTTTGGCACAATGCTGAGAGTATAACCGTCCTATTCTTTGAAGTAAGGATATAACTACCACCTGGCACATAACTTTCTGTGGGTGACTGCCCAGGCTCATTTATTAAATGACCATCAATATTAGCAATATTCAAATCACCATTATGAGGCATGTTATAGCCTGCTGGTATCCATGACTGATCTCTTTTCTGTGCTTCACAATACAAATGTGAAACTATCTCTTTCGAAGTTAATTGATAACTTCCTGATGGTATCCATGTACTCATAATGGTATAAATCTTAGTCTTTGTTCAATACTATTTAACAGTTGAAAACTATCTCCCGAAAAAATTACAGGTATCATAAAAAAGCATCTACCAGAATTTGAGACAAAAGTAAAAGCTAGCGAAATTTAAAACTACAGGTAAAAACCTGTAATTTATATTTAGCATATACATAATGCTGAAAATCAAATACTCTTCTTAATCCTTAGCCTGAAAAGCAACCATGAAAAAGAGATATGAACAAGAAATGAAAAACAAAACAGAGCTACTATCATTCCAAAAGAAATATTAGTAATGACGAAATACACCAGGCATAATACGACCAATGAATCTATCTTGTCGATAATAAATTGCAACACCTTATGCTGTGGGTGAGTTTGGCCTGACTGAATACCCAATCTTCGTTTAAAATAGGAATTGGGCAATTCGCCCATTAAGTAGGCTAAACCCAGAATAAACCCAATAAAAAATGACCAGGTATAATTTTCAATACCCATAACACCCGATCTTAGTGCAAATGTGAATAGGGCACAAAGTAGGGGCAACAGAATAAATCCACGCCATGTTTTGCCACTACCAAACAGCTTTGTAGATAAGGGAATAGCCAGTTCGCTCATGAAATCGAACTTAACTATTACCATATGGATCACATTTGCCGCAAAAAGCGGCAAGACAAAGGTCCAAAAATGGATTTTGAATGATTCCATAAAGCATCAATAACCAGATAAAAGATAAATTTACCCAATTATAGAATGCAAAGGTAGTACCATCATTTCCTAAAACATTTGATTAATATCAAATGTTTTAGGAAATGTTTGTTTCTACTCAGAAAATACTCTGGAAATTCTGTAAAAGTTTAATCTATGATCAAATTACCATCTTTATTTGAAATTGATTTATTCCTGTCCAGATAGGTAATATTTAAGGTGGACCAATTCCAGGTTAAATCATTTTTTTGGCAGCAGGCCGATAAAATTACAGTCATATTCCTGGCTGTAATTTCATAACTCCCACCCGGAATAAAGTCATGTGTAGGGGCACTACCTGCTTCATTTATCAGATAGCCGTCCATATTGGCTATATTAGCCTTATTGAGCTCTGTAATATTTATTGAAGCTGGAACCCAGGACTTGTTCCTTTGTTTTGCTTCACAAAACAAATTGATGCTTATGTCTTTTGAGGTAGAGAGATAATTTCCCTTTGGCAAATACTTACCCATAATGTTTGTTTTTACAAATTCAATAAACGACCTCTACTATTTTCACGGATGTTCGAGTATTTCCGGGATTAAATCAATTTCCTTACTACAAAGCATTGAATGAAACTAATCCAGACATAACGATAAACCACCAGCTACTAATGAGAAGATTTAAGCTATAACCCGATAATAATTGGCAGGTTATAAATGTCTTAGTGATCAGACAAATACGGTAAGCTGAAGTGGTAGGTTAAAAGTAGAAACAAGAAAGGAAGTAAACTACAGGTGAAAAACTGTAATTATTTTTTATAATATGAAAGTGGCGAAAAATGTAAGCTATGCCTTTTTATTCTTTTCAATAAAATTCCGGTTATCTGATGTAGCGGTTTCGAGTGGAACTATGCCCAGTTTTACTGCAAAAAGGGCAAGGCTTTGTCTGCTATTGATTTTTAACTTCCGGAAAATACTATCCCTATGCCCTTCTACACTGCGGGTAGTAAGACCTAGTTTTTTCCCAATTTCCTCATAAGTGAGGTCATTACAACAATTTTCGAGAATCAATATTTCAGCCGGGGTCAATTGGGAAGTAGAAGTAGTATACGTATTAACAGCAGCCTTATATTTACCCTTTATACCTTCGGAAAAATAAACCCCATCATCATTTACTATTTGTAGTGCCTCTTTCAGTTCGGCTGCACTACATGATTTGGAGATATATCCTTTTGCCCCATTAGTTATCATCTTAAGAATATAAAATTCCTCTTCGGTATAAGAGAATGCCAATACTTTAATATCGGGCCATCTTTTCTTAACAGCAATAAGTGTATCAAAACCATTCATGCCCTTCATACACACATCCATGAGGCAAACATCTGGTTTAGATGATTGCTTTTCCAGTTTTTCTATAAGCTGGTAGCCACTTTCGGCTTCAATAACCACCTCCATACCACCAAACTGATTAATCAATTCAGCAATACCCTTCCTTACCAGGGCATGGTCATCAACTATTGCTACAAGAATCTGGGTAACATCTGCCATTACCTAATGAAATATGACTAAAAAATATGTGGATAGTATCTTACCCAACACGTTCGGTTACTAAATCTAATTAAAAACTTTTACTGAGACAAAAAATTCAGCTCACAAAGTAAGGGATTACCCCATACTTTTTCAATAAATGTCCAGATTAAATTTTCTTAATAACAATTGTATCAAGCCTTCAATAATCCTAATGGTGGCTACTACAATTATTCGGAAATTGTTGGTGCAAGATGATAATTATTCACATGAAAATTTAAAAAGCCATAGTAAAAATGTTCCTTTAGAAAGTTTGTGTAATTTTATGCCTTGTCAGGCTAATCATCCTGAAACTTAAATAATGCTGGTACATATTCGTAAAGCAAGAGTGATAGATCCCCAATCGGATTTTAATAATAAAGTAGCAGATGTGCTAATAGAAAATGGGGTGATTGTCAAAATTGCTTCATCAATAAAGGTTGAAGGGGCTTTAGAAATTAAGGAAAAGGGCTTGTGTATCAGTCCGGGATGGGTAGATGTTTTTGCTGACTATTGCGAACCCGGTTATGAGCATAAAGAAACAATTAGTACAGGTCTTGCCTGCGCTGCTAGCGGTGGTTTTACCGAAGTTTTCCTAAGCCCAAATACCCAACCGGTAATAAGTACCAAATCAATTGTACAATATACCTTGCAAAAAGGGGCTGGTAATATTGTATCTCTATACCCTTTAGGCACAGCCACCCAAAATGCCGAGGGTAAAGAGCTGGCCGAAATGATGGATATGCGTTCCTATGGTGCCATAGCCTTCTCAGATGGTTGGAAACCAATACAAAATACCGGGCTTATGCTCAAGGCACTTGAATATATCAAGGCTTTCCATGGTATCATGTTACAGATACCTGTAGATACCAGCCTGGCATCTGGTGGGTTGATGAATGAGGGACTAAATTCTACCAGGTTGGGCATGGCAGGCATTCCCGCTTTGGCTGAAACCATAATGGTTCATAGGGATATAGAATTGGTTAGATACACAGGTAGCAGATTGCATATAACAGGGATTTCAACTGCCGAATCGGTGGAAATGGTGAGAAAAGCCAAGGCAGAAGGATTAGCCATAACCTGCTCTGTAACACCTTACCACCTGGCATTAACCGATGATACATTAACCCATTATGAAAGTATATATAAAGTATCGCCACCTTTACGCACCGAAGCCGACAGGCAAGCATTGATAGAAGGTTTTGCTGATGGTACTATTGATTGTATTTCCAGCCATCACAAACCTCAGGACTGGGATTCAAAAACCAAAGAATTCGAATATTCTGCCGATGGAATGGCCGTTCAGGAACTTTCTTTTAGCATTTTGTGGAATACTTTAAAAGACAAAATCAACATTGACCGCCTTGCCGAGGCTATGTCTACCCTACCAAGGGATATTTTTGGCTTAGCAAGTGCCGAAATAAAGAAAGGCAATAGGGCAAATCTTACTATATTTACCACCGAAGGAAAATATTCACTTACCCCAGCCAAAGTTTTTTCAATAAGTAAGAATAATCCCTTTATAGGTAAAGAACTTGCAGGCAGGGTTGTGGGAATAATCAATAATGGTCAAATACACATAAACAAATAAGAAATGGAAAACATTACTACCTCCGAAAAAAACAAAATGGCTGCCCTTTATGGTCTTATCCTGGGCATTATTTACCTGGCAATATATACTGCATGCAATATATTTGTGGGTAAATTCCTAGCATTTTACGTGGCCAAATTTGTGGGTTATGTACTCTTCTTCATAATAATGGGTGTTTTAGCTACCCGCATAAAAAAGGCAAACGGTGGCTTTATAGAATTTCGCGAGATATTCGGAGCTATCTTTATTATGATACTTGTCTCAGAGTTAATCTATATGGTGTACAACTTCATTTACTATAAATATATTGACCCTCAATTTATGGAAAAGATGAAATATGCCTATAATACCTTTATGGAGAGTTTCAAAATACCTGATGATAAACTGGAAGAAGCTAACAAAAGTATGGATAAAGCCATGGCTGAGGTAAAAACTTTTAATCTGCTCAATAACATAAAATCATACTTGTCTATAATAATTATGGACAGCTTATTTGGCTTATTGGTATGCCTTGCTGTAAGGAAATCAAGGCCTGTTTTTGAATAAGAGAAATACTATCCTTACCAATCTGAAAATAAAATGCCTTATCAACGGGCTCAAAAAGCTATAAGAGGTTAATTCCTGTTAAAATAAATCAAACAATTAACGCCTAATGCCTGTTTACAGTGCCTGTGGCTAATGAATAATAATAAAAACGCGTATTTTAGCATCCGATGCAACCTGACCTTTCGGTAGTAATACCACTATACAATGAAGAGGAATCACTGCCCGAGCTGGTAGCCTGGATAGAAAAGGTATGTGAGGAGCATAAATATTCCAGAGAAATAATACTAATTGATGATGGCAGTACCGACAACAGTTGGGAGGTAGCTATAAAGCTTTCAGAGCAATTTGGCTCAGTAAAAGGTATCCGTTTCCAGAGAAATTATGGTAAAAGCCCTGCCCTTTATGCCGGCTTTAAAGCCGCAGCCGGCAAGGTGGTAATTACCATGGATGCCGACCTGCAAGATAGCCCTGATGAAATACCCGAACTCTACAGCATGATTATGGTGGATGGGTTTGACTTAGTGAGCGGTTGGAAAAAAGTAAGGTATGATAATGCTGTAACCAAAAACCTACCTTCCAAATTATACAATGGAGTCAACAGGTGGATTACTGGCATCAAACTTCACGACATGAACTGCGGCCTTAAGGCTTATAAGCGCAAGGTCATCAAGAGTATAGAAGTTTATGGCGAAATGCATCGCTTCATACCTGTATTAGCCAAGCAGGCAGGATTCAAAAAAATAGGTGAAAAAGTAGTCCAGCATAGGGCCCGGAAATATGGGGTTTCAAAGTTTGGTTGGGAGCGATTCATCAATGGGTTCCTTGATCTGCTCTCTATTCAGTTTATGAGTCGTTTTGGTAAGAAACCCATGCATCTTTTTGGCATGTGGGGCTCATTTACTTTCCTTACAGGCTTTGGCTTCACATCATGGTTGGTTATTGACAAACTAATGCTGGGCGACAGGGTAAGCCTTACCAATAAACCGGCTTTCTATATTGCCCTAACAGCAATGGTTATTGGCACCTTGTTCTTCCTAACCGGCTTTATTGCAGAGCTGGTAGTACGCAATGCAGGAGACAGAAATGTCTATTTAACTGAAGAAAAGATTGGGTGGGATAGCTAATACTAATCCCATCTTTAACAGTTCTTCACTCTTGCAGGTATTAAACCATCAATTTAAGGAGTGGTCAAATTGATAACACAAAATTTCAACCCTTGATTATCAATTGATTTTCAGCACTTAATAAACGCTGTTCAGAATTAACATTATTTTATTTTCTAACAAAACCACATTATCCTAAATATGGTCCACTTTTGTGGACTTTTATACCTCACATGCGCATCTTACACACCACAATTTCCATACTTTTTTTA
Source organism: uncultured Bacteroidota bacterium (assembly GCA_903912435.1). Classification (GTDB taxonomy): domain Bacteria; phylum Bacteroidota; class Bacteroidia; order Chitinophagales; family Chitinophagaceae; genus Nemorincola. The sequence goes on from CAIWHI010000685.1 coordinate 7,324, forward strand.
CTCCTGTTCACGTCCATTTCTTATGCCCAACCTTCAGCACCAGGCAGAATATATGGAATACTTACCGACTCCAAAAATAATCCACTTTCCTACGCTACTGTTACCTTACTCCGTGCAGATACCATAGTTGTGAATGGAGACCTTACCAAAGATGATGGTTCATTTAGTATAAGTGGCACAGGGGTAGGCAGGTTCAAGATAAAGATTGAATCTATAGGTATTACTACCAAAATCTTACCTGTGGAAGTAACTGCAGATAAGCCTTCCGTTAATATGGGGAAAATAACGGTAGCATCGCAAGACAATAAGCTAAAAGAAGTAAGTGTGATAGGCGAAAAGGCTATGATGGAGCTAAAAGTGGATAAAAAGGTGTTCAACGTAGAAAAAAACACCACCACAGCAGGCGGTAGTGCCACCGATGTATTACAAAATGTACCATCAGTATCGGTTGATGCAAGTGGTACAGTAAGCCTAAGGGGAAAAAGTGATGTAACCATTCTTATTGATGGAAAACCTTCTACGCTATTGGGCAGCGATGTTACATCGGCCCTGGCGAGCCTACCCGCCGGTAGTATTGAAAGCGTGGAAGTAATCACCAATCCTTCTGCCAAATATGATGCACAAGGCTCTAGTGGCATTATCAATATAATCACCAAAAAAGATGGCCGAGCTGGCATGAATGGCAATATTACCCTGGGTGTCGGCACTAATGATAAATACAATGGCAATCTGGGCCTGAATTTCCATAAGGGTAAATGGAACGTATTTTTGAACAGCAGTTTCAGGCTCAATAATACCTTTAATAATGTAATTACTGATAGACTTGATAAGGAAGCTACATTAGGTAATATTCAATCTTACCATACCTACGAGCATGTACCCCGCCACTTCAATGGCAACTTCAACTCAATAGGCTTTACCTACGATGCCAATAAATTCAATAGTTTTACAGTAACAGAGAATATCAATCTGATGGAGTTTAAGTTTGACGATATCTCCGATTACAACATATTCACTAACCCTACTCAATCTGGCATTGCTGATTTCATCCAGAAAAGGAATAGTACTTTTTCAGGTGGGCCGTTTTCTACCTCTACATCCCTGAATTACAAACACAAGTTTAATAAGAAGGATGAAGAACTGGTTATGGATGGCACGTTTGCCCACACCATTATGCACAGGTATCAGGACATTACCACCTTTAACAACCCAATATTAGGTACTACACACGAAACCGCACCTGGTAGCGGCGACAACTCCACCCTCAATATCTCAGCCGATTATACCGACCCATTATTTACCAAAAATGGCAAACTGGGGCTGGGCTTTAAATCTCAGTTATACTGGTTTAATAGCACAAATAACCCCTTAAAATGGAGCGATTCAATCCCAACACATGTGCAAGATATTAGCCTGCTCTCTACTTACGATTACACCCAGCAAACCCATGCTGCCTATGTAAACTGGAGCGACCAGATTGACAAATTCAGTTACCAGGCAGGTTTGAGGGCTGAGGATGCCGAATATAATGGCTCAGGCAATGTGCCTACCTATGCTAAATTCCATAATAATTTCCTAAGTTTGTTCCCATCAGCATTTGTATCATATCAACTGGCCAACCAACAAAGCATCTATCTTAATTATAGCCGCCGTACCAACAGGCCCGGCTTTATGCAGCTTAT
>CAIWHI010000686.1 GCA_903912435.1 uncultured Bacteroidota bacterium
CACCTGCATGCTATTTAACACCCTCGATTTTGCCAAGTTTTTCTGTTTAGTGCTATTGGTCTACTGGCTGGTATGGCGGTGGCGAACGGTGCAGAATGTATTTTTACTGGCAGCGAGCTGGTATTTCTATAATCACTTCCATAGCTATATCATCATTTACCTGGTTTCTCTCATCACAGTAAGCTATTCTTCAGCATTATGGATGGATAAAATTCAAGACCCAAAGAAGCGCAAGAACCTGCTCATAGTTACAATATGCATCCTTGGCCTATCTTATATCAAATATAGCGGCCTCATTCTGGGCAATATACCAGGGTTGGATCAATGGCAGGCCAGGGCACTCCACATAATCATCCCAATTGGTATTAGTTATTTTACTTTTTCCAGCATAGGCTATTGCGTAGATGTGTACCGCAAAAAAATTGCTGCGGAGCTAAATTACATTACCTACGCATCCTATATCAGTTTCTTCCCCCACATACTTTGTGGGCCTATACCATCGGCGGCTACCCTATTGCCACAGTTTAACAAGCCTGTGATGCCCAGCCTGGAGATTATCGAACTTTCATTGAGTGAGATACTGTGGGGGTTGTTTAAAAAAATGGTGGTGGCCGATAATATGGTTATTGCCGTAAACTATTGTTTTGCCGAGTATCGCGAACAAACAGGTAGTACCCTCTTCCTTGGGGTTGCCTTGTTTAGTTTTTATATCTATGCTGATTTTTCAGGGTATAGCGAAATTGCAAGGGGTGTGAGCCGGTTATTGGGTATTGAGTTGGTGCGCAACTTCCAGATGCCGCTCTTCAGCCGCAACCCAGGTGAACTATGGCGCAGGTGGCATACTTCTCTTCGCAAGTGGATTCTCGATTATATCTACCTGCCACTGGGCGGTAATAAGGGGCCTAAGTACAGGTATATCCTGCTTATGTTCTTTATATTTGGGTTTAGCGGGCTATGGCATGGAGCCAGTGTCACATTTGTTTTCTGGGGATTGCTTAACGGAATGTATTTCCTCATTTATATCCTTACCGACAACCTCACCCACTACAAGCAGCCCCCGAGCCCCGGTAAGCTATTCCCTACACTTAAGGAGGCTGCTAAAATCACGCTTACTTTTTTGCTGGCTACCATTATGCGGATATTTTTCCGATCACCGGATATCTATGCAGCAAAGGAATTTTTCTTCAAAATTTTTAGTCTTAACCTTTTTACTATTCCCGAAATGCTGGTGGTGAAGCAGTTTATATGGTGCCTACCCATGATAGTGGTGGAGTGGCTGCAAAGGGAAAAGGAATATATACTGGAAATGCGTAAATTTAACCCCATAATAAGGATGGTAGTTTATGCAGCAATGATAGCTGGTATTTATTATTTTAGCAGGAAGCAAAGTGCTACCGAATGCTACTATTTTAAGTTTTAACCTGTTAAGAACGTTGATTATGAAATTAAGATCGATATTTTTGGTAGTGCTGGTGCTGACCACAGTAATGTGGAGCGGTTGCGGTGGTGGTGATGATAAGGAAAAAAGGATTAGAGAGTTTGAATTATCAAAACTAAAGGATAGTCAAGACCGGCTGGATAAACTGAATGAAAAATACCGCGACATACCCGATGAGCGACTTATGGAAAATAACGGGGCCAATAGTGCGGTTTATGGTGAACTAAAAGAGCGGTATAAAGACTACCTCACCCAATTGAAAACCGAGGTAGAGGCTACCGGGGCTAAGTTTGTTGTAATGATAATGAAGCCTATTGAAAAGCCCGGCGATGCAGTTTTGAATTTCAAAGTAGGTAGGCCATATATTCTAAGTACCTGTAGTAAGTTGGGTATTGATTGCTACGACCTCACTGATGATATTAATGCCCAGGACCCAAAGGTGGTAACCCTACTACCCAGAGATGGGCATTGGTCTAAAAAAGGGGCGGAGTTTTTTGCAGGAAAATTCATACCTATTGTAACTAAATATATGGGGAATAGGAGTACCGCGGTTTTCAAACCTACTGAACGCCCAGAAACTTTTGGTGACTTGCTACCTAATCAGGATGAATTTCTGGATGGTGGCAAGGATATCCCCTACCACCTAAAGGCTAATGCACAAGGCCTGAGGATGAATTATGACCTTAAATTTCCAAAATCAAAACCAAGGATCTTGTTTCTGGGCAGCTCGCATATATATAATCCATTTCTTGATAATGATTTCATTGCTACTAAGCTTGTACAGGATAAAATGCCTGAGGTGGAGATTTTGAATGCAGGTATGCTATCGGCTACTATTGATGATTATCTAACCTTGTTTAAGGAAAAAGCCAAATATGCTGAGCCTGATGTGGTGATATTGCAAACTAATGGCGGCGATATCATTCACTTATTTTTCAGCAACAGGAATCACTTGTCGAGGAATAAGATACCACGTAATCCTACCCCGCTTGAGGAGAAGTATTACCATGCTACATATAATTACTAGTACGGATGAGCACAGTTATTGAGTAAAATTAACTAGCTTTAATTCTACATTAAAAGACCCATAGTTATGCAAACTAATAATCCCGAAATAGGACAATATTCAGTAATCTCGCCTAAGGCGCAATTTGGTAAAAATTGCAAGGTGGGTTTGTTTTGTATTATTGAGGATGATGTGGTAGTGGGTGATAATGTAGTGATTGGAGATTATTGCAAACTGTTCAACAATGTGCGCATAGGTAATGATACCCGTCTGCAAAGCCATATCGAGATGCGCAATAATACCGTGATTGGTACTGATTGTTATATCGATTCCTATGTTGCTTTTTCAGGGGAATCAGTGATTGGGAATAATGTCACCATCAGGTACAGTGCTATTATAGCCCGTGGGGTAAGAGTTGGCGACCATACCTATATATGCCCATTGGTGATGACTAACAACCTGGATACGCAGCGACATTCTATAGGTGGGGCGCATATAGGTGCTCATTGTTTCATAGGTACCAATGCGGTGTTGAATCATGGCATTAAGCTTGGCAACCATGTTACTATAGGTTCCTTGAGTTTTGTGAATATGGATTGTGTGGAGGGTAAGACCTACATAGGCACACCGGCAAGGGAGATGGTGAAGTAGATGGATTTTTCAATTTTAATCAAACTTTTTTTTCCTTAAGTTACATTAGGCTAGTTTATTGAGCAATTGCTGACTGCCGGCCTATATATTAGGGCCTTTACTGAGCTGCATGAAGAAGCCTCCATCCGACACTATTCCAGTCAAAAAAACAAGCCCAACAATGTGGTTCTTATGATCCCTTAAAAATTAAATAGCAATTTCAGATTGAGCAAGCGGGAGGTAAGCCTGTTGGGAACAGCATAGGTTTTTTGGCTTGTCCAGTCTTGTATCCAGGTATAGGAGAGTGTATTTTGTATACCCAGCAGATTGAACACTTCGAGGCTGGCCCAAATACTTTTTACGTGATTGAAAAAGCTATTGGCCGGGCGGTTGTGGCGTGTTTCATCTAGAAGGAGCGTAGAAAAACCAATATCTACCCTCTTATAATCAGGTAGGCGCAAAATGTTTTTATATAGACTCGCATTAGGAGGGCCCACCGGCAAACCGGTGGCATACATCATATTCAGGTGCACCTTAAAATTTTTGTTATGTGGAAGATAATCCTCAAAATAGCCTCCAAGCATAAAGCGCTGGTCTGATGGTAATGCGAAATAATTATTATAGCCTGCTATACTGCCGCTATCAGTTATTTTCTGCATACCCTTCATCCAGCCAATGCTTATCCACGAGGTGGCATCTTTCACCAGGTCGCCATAAAGGCGCACTTCGGCACCATAAACATATCCTATAGCATCGTTTTTACCAGTATAGCGTATACGTACATTGTCATAAATATAGGGGTCAAGGTTCCACAGGTTTTTATAATAGGCCTCACCAGTCACCTTAAAAGGACGTTTATTCCATTTGTAGTTATATTCGGCTCCTGCTACTGCCTGAAACGATTGTTGTGCCTTTAACTGTGTATTTACCCCGCCTGACAGGTCTCGCATTTCGCGGTAGAAGGGCGGCTGTGCATATAAGCCGGCAGATAATTTTAAAATGAGGCTATCCTTCTCTCCACCTGGTTTGTATAATAATTGAACTCTTGGGCTTACCAAAAACTCACTATTCAGGCCACTGTAGTTAAACCTCGCACCAAATGTGCCACTGAGCTTGCCAAGGGTATCAAATGATATATTATCCTGTATAAACCCATTAATACGGGTATAATTAAATGACGACGATGAGTGGTAAAAATAAGCCATTGTCAGGTAATTGGGGTCATAGGGCTGAGAAAAACCAGCCGAATCACGGTTTTCCCATTGGTGCAGGTTGTCGGTAATATTGGTAACGGTGCCATTGGCACCAAACTGTATTAGATTCTTCTTATTACCTGATTCATAGGTACCCCTGAAACCTACATCACCCACATTTACATCCAGATAATTGCGGGCATAATCCTGAATACCCCCTGCACCCAGGTAGGTTTTTATTTGGCCAAAATTAGCCTTGCTTTGGTCGGTTTGTAATTCACCGAAAAGGTACTGGCCTGTAATATCATAGGTCTCATATTCATTGGTCTGGAAGGCTGATGCCAGGAATTTCATTTTGAATCGAGACTCCGGGCTACGCTGGTAAGTAGCAGATAAGCCACCAAAACGGGAGTCGAACTGATCGAACTCCGAACCATTGTAGAACACATTGAGCTGGTAAGCCTGGTTCAAAACACCAAAGCTTGATGTCATGGTTTCAGGAAAAAAGGAGAAACGATTACGGGCATAGTTGCCTATTGCTTCAATTTCCCATTTGCTGTTAATCCTGTAGTCTATAAGGGCCTGCAAATCGGTAAATGAGGGATTATACACCCCCTTGGTAGGCTGGGCCTGAAGTATGTACTGATTGCTTTTTTGGCGTGCACCTATCAGGTAAGTGAGCTTATTGTTTTTTGATGAACCCTCCATATGCATACTGGCACCTAATAAACTGAGCGTTACCGAACTTGCAAATGCTGTAGGCCGTTTATAGGTTACATCCAGCACACTACTCATCTTATCGCCATATTTAGCCTGGAAACCACCGACTGAAAAATTGACATTTGAAACAAGGTCAGAATTAATAAAACTCAATCCTTCCTGTTGCCCTGAGCGTACCAGGAATGGGCGGTAAATCTGAAAATCATTTACATACACAAGGTTCTCATCATAATTTCCGCCGCGAACATTATATTGAGATGATAGCTCATTATGTGTACCCACAGCCATTTGTATCAATCCTTCAATTCCGCCATTGGGGCCGGGATTAAAATTCACTACCTTCATCGGTAAGTCCACAATACTCGCATCCCTTATACGGCGTTTCTCTCTTACTACAGCGTCTTTCAATAATATATTGGAACCTTTTAGAATCACATCCATGGAATGGGTATCTCCTTCCTTTATGGATACCGATCTGCGAACCACCGGATAACCCTGCAAATAATATACTAATGATAATTGCTGACCTGGTGGCACATTAAGCATGTAGTAACCTTTTACATTGGTATAAACACTTTTACCTGAAAGCTCTTCAAATACTAAAACAAAATCCAAAGGCTTACCCGCAGTATCGCGCACCACACCACTCAGCACAGTTTTATCCTGCGCATGCACACAAATACCTATAACCAATAAGCAAATTATAACTATTAAACGCCTAAAAAGCATACCATCCTTTAACGCAATGAACTAAACATTATTTCCCTATACCCTTCAATCTCTTAATCATTTCTTTAGGATCGGGAGATGCGAAAACTGTATTACCAGCTACCAATACATCGGCAC
>CAIWHI010000687.1 GCA_903912435.1 uncultured Bacteroidota bacterium
AATGAAAGTGCCGAATTAGTAAAGATTGCCAGGGTAATAGTAAGCAATGATACAGGCTTAATGCATATTGCCGCAGCCTACCAGAAGCCAATCATTTCCCTTTGGGGCAATACCTCGCCTGATATGGGTATGTTCCCTTATTACGGTTATAATAACCTGAAGGATAGGGTAGCACCTCAATCTATTATTCTCGAAAATAAACTGCTCAATTGCCACCCCTGTAGCAAAATAGGCTATAATAATTGCCCTAAAGGCCATTTTAAGTGCATGAAAGAATTAGATATGGCCTTTGCGGTAGAAGGTGTTAAGAAATACTGGAAAAGCTCACCGAATAAGGCCTAATTACGAACCTCCTTTTTCTTTATGCCAAATACTTCCCAACAATAGGTATCCTGCGGCCTACACCAAATGCCTTTGGTGATACCCTGATTATAGGGCAAAACTGATTGCGCTTGTATTCGTTATTGTTTACCAGTTTTAATATTCGGGTTACAAGCTTTTCATCATGGCCCATTGCAATAATTTCCCGTGGACCTTCCCTGCGTTCTATGTATTGATACAATATTGGGTCAAGCAGATCGTATTCGGGTAGGCTATCACTGTCTTTTTGGCCGGGGCGGAGTTCTGCACTGGGGGCTTTTTCTATAATGTTTTGTGGTATAATTTCCTTTTCTCTGTTGATATAGCGGGCAAGGCTATATACCTGCATTTTGTACAGGTCGCCTAGCACGCCAAGGCCGCCAGCCATATCGCCATATAGGGTGCCATATCCTGTGGCCAACTCACTTTTGTTGGAGGTATTCATGAGAATAGCCCCAAATTTATTGGCCAGAGCCATAACCATTGCACCTCTGATTCTTGACTGTAGATTTTCTTCTGCTACATTGAAAGGAAGATTATAAAACACATGCTGTAGTTCAGTCTCAAAAGCCGAAAAGACTTCTTTAATGGGTATAATGTCGTAGTGGCTATTCAGATTTTGTGATAATGCCACTGCGTCATTTACCGAATGGTCGGTTGAAAACTGGGAGGGTAATAGGAGTGCCCTTACATTTTCAGCACCCAAAGCCTCGCAGGTAAGTGCCAGTACCACAGCACTATCAATACCCCCTGATGAGGCCACAATAGCCTTTGTGAAACCCATCTTGCCAAAATAGTCACGTATGCCTGTGAGCAGGGCATTATGTATTTGGCTGATGTTTTTATTTTGGTCGAAGTCCTCGGGTGTAAGCATTACGACAGGTAAATCATCGGCTTTTCTTACAATTGCTTCTTCAAAACTACCATCCTCATTCCAAGTCACAGATTGCATGCTTTCAGTAAAATAGGGCATCTCTGCTATCAGGTCGCCATTGGCATTCATTACTATTGAGCCACCATCAAATACAATTTCGGTTTGGGAGCCTATGGTATTGCAATAAATCATGGGCAGTTTGTATTTCTGCACATTCAGTTTCACCATGCCCTTTCTTCCATCAGCATGCACATAATCGAATGGTGATGCGCTAAGGTTCACCATTATGTCGGGCGATTGTTTAATCAGTTCGTCCATTGGACAAATGCGGTATTGAGGATGTTCGCCCAGGTTCCAGATGTCTTCACAGATGGTTACAGCCAGTTTCTTGCCTTTGAAATAGAGTACATTCCATTCAAACGCAGGTTCGAAATAGCGGTACTCATCAAATATATCATAAGTAGGCAGCAGGCTTTTGTTGACTATGCCTTTTATCTCATTCTCGTAGAGTAGGTATGCACTATTGAATAGTGACTTGCCTTTATGATTCGTATTTCTCGATGGGCAGCCCACTAATACACCAATATTATCTGCAACTTCTTTAATTAGGTCAATACACTTCAATCCTTCTGCAATAAAATCTTCAAATTCCAGAAAATCCCTTGGTGGATAGCCGCATATAGAAAGCTCTGAAAAAACTATCAAGTCACCATTTTCCTTTTTAGCTGTTTCAATAGCTGCAATAATCTTATTGGTATTAGCTTCAAAATTACCAATATGGTAGTTTTGCTGGGCAAGGAAGATTTTCATTTGATTTTTATTATTTACACTGTAAAAGTAGGTAAAAAATGAGGCTATATGTTATTGTACCAATGCTTAGACCATATGCAGGTAGCGTATTGCTTATGGTTGGCATCTAATACAATTTAGAATTTTTATTTCAATTCAGCACTTTCACCAGATACATACATGGTCTCTAAATCGGTAGACGAGAAATCAGTGACATTGGAAGGCCAGAATTTGCTACCCGTTCCGCTAGTGAACATGTAGCTATTGCCATCCTTACCCTGTAAGCCAACAATAAATCGTAGATTATTATTCTGGTATTCAGCCAGGAAACCGCATGGTACCTCGTCTCTTAGCTTTACAAAGTCCTTGAAGTTACTTTTATCTATTGCCGCACTTTTTAGTTTGCTTATATAGTCTTCTGTTTTGTTATTCTTTTCAATTGTGGTTTCAATAATAAAGTGCTTATTAGCATATACATAAATTTTATGTTCTACTGAATCCACAATAACTCTTGAATTCTTTGGAGACATTATTAATACAGGAACCCCATATTTCGAAAGGTCAATCTCATTACTCAAATCAGCACTAGTAAAATGTACACTGTCAGGTATGGTGACAATAGGGGAGACATTTGTTGATTCAACCGCTTTTGAAGAAATGTCATTATTTTTATTCTCGTTTTTACAGGCGCAAAAAAGAATAAAAATTATTAATGTTGAATATGTGAATTTCATATTAACTGTTTTTTTTCTAGTGCAAATTATATGTCTTTTCTTGGTTTTACCAATTCCGCCAGAAATAAGGG